>CAZBDF010000098.1:0-12083 GCA_964490385.1 uncultured Lentimicrobiaceae bacterium
GGCTGCCGGAGATCATTTTCATGCGCAGGAAGCAAAAGTTATCGCCCTGGAACAAATGGGGAATGAAATTTTGGTCTATGCCCAACTGGGCGGCAAACAGGTAATTGCCCGCTTTGCGCCCGAGGCCGATGTACAGATTGATGCAACCACCATGTTGCATTTCAATTTGGATAAAGTTCAATTTTTTGATCCTGAAACGGAGGCAATAATAAAGTAGGCTTCGTGTATTAATTTAATGTTGTATTTTTATGGCTTCAATCACAAAAATAATGAAGCTATGAAAACCTTAGCATCCCTTTTTATTTTTCTGCTGATTTTATCTTTCCCCACCTTTATCGAAGCACAATGCCCCAGCTTACAAAAACATAACAATGGATCAATTTGCCCCTCATCCAAACAGGGCTGTGATGCCTACCCAATAAAAAAGAAATGCCCGAAAATGCAGGGTGATGAAATACGGTATATCAACTTTGATGCTGAAATTGAAATCAATGACGCCGTGTTGGGAAATGGCGACGGGATACTCGATCCACTTGAGGAGTTCACCTTCGATGTTTGCCTTACCAATTATGCCTTCACGTCGTTTAGCGATGTCTCGGTTGAATTTATTACCGACAGTACACTTGTTGAAGTTCAGCCACAAACACCAATTTATATCGGGGATATGTCTTCCGGGGAAATGATTTTTCAACAATGGAACGGCTTTGTTGTAGATTCAACCTGGTCGAATGAAACTTTTTTCACCTACCTCTGTATTGCTGCCAGCAACAATTTTGCTGATACGGTAAAAAAATATCTATCCACGGGTTGCTATATTTGCACTGAGTCTTCGAATTGCGGTTTCGGGGATGGTTTTACTGATGTGGTTTTGCAGGAAATAGAAAATCTGGACAATGGATGCTCAAATACTGGCTATGGCGATTTCACATATATGGAGGCTACCCTGGAAGCCGGAAAAACATATGCCATACATTGGGCTTCGGGTTATGCTGATAATCATGCTGATTTATATATCGACTTTAATAATGACTGCGAAATGTATGACCCAAATGAACTGCTAATTGATGACCACCTTCTCTCCTTATCGCTTGATTCGGCAACTTTTACAATCCCTGAATTTGTTACCGCAGGCCAAAAGCGACTAAGGCTTGTGGCCTGTTGGCAGAAAGACCCTGAATGCTTTGGCAACAATTACTGCCCCTATGGTGAAATAGAAGATTATATTGTGAATATTATCAGTAGCTATATTTCTCCATTAAAAAACCTTGCCATTCAAAACAGCCAAAATGTAAATTCCTTATCCTGGGACCAGGCGATACAAAGTGCAGCCGTTTATTATGTTTACAAGAACGGTGAATTAATCACACCTCAAGGAATAACTGCAACATCCTTTGATGATACGGTGGTAGCCCCCGGCCCGTATGAATACTGTGTAAGTTATCATATCGACACACTGCAATCAGTACCGATTTGTGAAACAATTACCCTGTTGCCACCTGCGCCCGGTTTGATATCTTACACTTACCAAAATGGTGATATTCAATTGGGCTGGGATATTCCTGAATATTTTGTTTCACCATTAACCTACCAGGTTTTTCGCGAAGGTTTACTTGTTGCCGACAATTTATCGGTTCCTGCTTACACGGATCATAATGTTGCCGAGGGTGTTTATGCCTATACCATTTGTACGGTTTACGAAGATTTTATCTCTGAACCATCGTTGCCCTTGCTTGCCTATGCAATAAACAATCCTGCCCCCATTCCATTTACCGAAAATTTTGATGCAGCGGAACTTCCCGATTTTTGGTATCAAATAATCCATACACCCGGAGATACGCTGATGTTTACCGGAAGCCCTCCATACGGGGCAAATTTTGATGCCTATTGCGCAAGGTTCACGGTCAATAGCTATTTGGGGAAATATCCTGAACTGATTTCGGCACCAGTAAGTTGCCTGGGAAGTGAAAATGTTTACTTGTCTTTCTCACGCTCATTTTTTCGAAACTACTCGTGGCTTGAAATATCTTACAGTCTTGATGGGTTTAACTGGTCAATTTTTAAAACACAGCGCCCCGGCCAGTTGTACACGGAAATTGGAGAAACTGTCGTTACTGATATTTCTGAAATTGCCGCTAACCAGGCTTTTATTGTTTTTAGGTTTGCTTTTCTCACAGAACAATATTCTTCATATGGTGTGCAGTTTGCCATAGATAATATTAAAATTATGGCCACACCTCCACCCTTGCTGCCTGGGCCGGGCAAACTGAACTTAGGGCGCAAGGCCTATGATGAATTACTAAACTGGTGTCCGGTGGAAAATGCTCTATCCTACAATGTTTACAACGGGCATACATTGCTTGAAGATAGTATTACAGTTACCCAATTTGAACTTCTGGATCAGGGGCATATTGATTATGGCCTGCAGGTAACAACCAATACCACGGAGGGGGAATCGAACGGGGGAAATTTATTTTATTTTCGAAATACGATGAATTCCGGCATGTTTCAATTCGACACTCTGCATTATACACTGAACTATTGTGAAACCCAGAAAGATTCGATAACTCTTATTAATTACAACTCTGGCTGGCCCGACCTGGTGAAAATGAGAAATGCATCATGTGATGATCCGCAAAACCTTCAAAATCTCTGTCCACTTAACGATTCGGGGTATTGTAAACCTGTGTCAGAACCTTCCGGGACTTTTGCACTGACTTTTGTGAAGGTTGGAAATATGCATAATTCCTCTGGTTTTCACGCGTCAGGTTACAGTTATTTTGCCGATAAACTGGTACACCTTTCACCAGGTCACGCCACACTAGCAGAGTTTAACCAGGACTATCAGGATTTAAAATTTATAAAAGTCTGGCTCGACAGCAATCAGGATAAACAGTTTGGGGAGGATGAATTGGTTTTGACAACACACATTCCACGAATTATGTATAGTTGGACAGATTACCTGACAGTACCCGAAAATGCAGCGACAGGTTACACCCGCCTGCGTGTTCGCTATTCCGACAATCCCGGCATCGGGCCGTGTACCGATGGATGCAAGGGTGAAACAGAAGATTATCCGGTGTATATTTCTGATACTGCTGCTATCTGGTCAGTACTGGAGCCTGATACAAATTGGTATTACCATATTGCCGATAATATCCGTAAATTTTCGTATAAGCTTAATGCAAGCCAGATGTTGGAAGGGAATTACTTCTTCGATCTTTACTTGATGAATTATAAAGAAATTGTGGAAGTCGTCCCGTTTTGTATCCATGTGGTTGAGCCGCAGCCACCTGAAAATTTACAGGCTTATGAAACGCCAACACCTGATGGTTATGTTAACCTGTTCTGGTCGCCACCGCTTGGATTATTACCGATGAATTATAATGTCTATCGCGACGGTTCGCTCATAAGTACAATCTTTGATGGGGATACCACTTTTGTTGATGGGCCGCTGCCCCCGGGGTATTATTCCTACTATATATGCACCGCCTATGAAAGTTGTGAGTCAGTACCATCAAATAGTATATGGGTTGATATACCTGTTGGCTTCAGCGAAGCAAAGGACTTTATGCAATTTCAAATTTACCCCAATCCGGCCAGGGAGAGTTTTATCATTCTCAAGCCAGAAAATACAGCAGATTTTCAAGCTGTGTTTAGCGGCATTTCAGGTAGTTCCACTTATGTGGTATCGGGAAACAAGGAAATGAACCAGGTTTTGGTGGGCGATTGGGAAAGGGGGATTTATATTGTTGTGATTACCTGTGGTAATTTTAAGCAGGTACACAAGTTGCTACTTAGATAACTGTCAATTATTTACGTGATTGATGGATTTGTAGAATTCAAACTATTTTCCATTACTATGAAGTAAATACAAGCATTTAACAATTTAACAATATAGCCATTTAACAATTCTTGTGTGGATTGTATTTTATGCTGGGTGTTTTATCTTTACTGAGTTCTGATAATTTAACGAAAGTCATCTATTCTCTATTTCCCAATCAAAACATTCACTGCCCTCTCGGCATCAGCTAGCGCCTTTTCAGGAGTTTTTTTATTGTAGATCACGCAAGCCTCATATTCCTGGGAAATGATATCGAATATCTCGACAATCAATGCATGGTTATCTACCCCTTTAATAAAATCTACCTGCTGTGCAAAAACTTCAAGATCAGGATTGGCAGCAAGAAAATCTGAAAAGTAGGGATCTTCACTAAGGTTTTTTCTACGGGGAAACTGGCCGGTAATTTCCAACAAACTCAAATCACCGGGTTTATCGATCATGGTACTGATGAAATCCCAGGCTGTTTGGGGATCGTCACAGGTGTTGAAGATCACAATATTTTTTGGGTCGCCATAGGTGTAAACCGGTCCTTCGTGGTCGTCGGGCGCAAGCATGGAATAGAAACCATATTTCAGGTGGTCAGGTTTGAACTTGTTGAGATAGGGGACTTGCCAGGGGCCGGTAAACAGCGTGGCAACACTTTCCATAACAAATGGATCTTGGGAGGATGACATCTGTTGCCGGGAAAAATATTTTTTATTGTACAATTCCTGGAGGAAACGGAATACTTCAAGGGCATAGGGATTATTAAAAGCTGCTTTGTTGTCTTTGATAAGTGGCGCCCCGTCTGAGGCTGCAAGATACATTGGATAAAAATTGAAAAGGCGCTGGTACCAAATCACCTTGACCGAAGTATATCCAATCCAACGATCGACATAACCATCACCATTTTGATCAAGTTCAATTTTGCCGGCAGCATCAATATATTGGGAATATGATTTTGGTAAAGAGTCGATACCTGCCGATTTGAGCAAACCCTTGTTATACAGAGTAAGGATCGGGTTTGCCTTCCACGGCACCTGGTAGATGTGCCCGTCGACAGAGGTGATTTCGTCAATTACTTCTTGTGAGCAACGTTCGTTGATAAATTCAGTAAATCCCTCCAGGGTATCAAAGGGGATCAGTACTCCCGCATTTGCATACATCTCCACGCTTCCCTGCCACATGTTGGTATAGATGTCGGGCGTGGTTTTCCCGACTACCGAAGCCAGGATAATCTCTTCGCTGGATTGTCCCTCAGGAATGGGCTGAAACCTGATCTGCTTTTTTGGGTGATCCTTGTTCCATCGATCAATAAGTCTTTCCGAAAAGGTGATCTCCTGTGCATTGCTCGATGACCAATAGAGAAGTTGCCCATCGTCTTCTGAATTTGAACAGGAAGCCAGCAGCATTAGCGCTGAAAAAAACATGAGCAGGGTTTTAAACGAAAACAAATTTGCGTGGGTCATCTGAATTATCTTTTATCAGCTGAATATTTTCAAACGGATTTTTAATGAAGCACCGAGACAAGTTTCAAGTTAAGGCATATTGCAAATCATAAAACAGGTTCCTCCATCGCTGCACTCCATACTAATAGAAAGTTTTTGTAAAACACTGAAATACAAGCAAAAAAAATAGGCCTCTCAGTCGCTGCACTCCTTCGAGGTGACAAAGGGCTTTTGGATAGTATGGGGAGGGGAATTGCGAACGCTGCGCGTTCGCAATTCCCCTCCCCCCCATCAGCCGTAGCAATGTCATTTCGACCAAAACGCGTAGCGAAGCGCAGTGTTGCCGGGAGAAATCTATTCCTATTTGTCATCACATATTGAGACCCCCTTTTCGGGACTTGAAAGGGAGAAATCTATTTCATCTGTCATTGATTTATCTGTACCAATTTCAGTAAATATTCAGGTGTAATTTAAAAATGCTTCATTGCAATAAACGGTAAGGTTAAAAAAATTGAGCCCTTGCGTTTATGCAAAGGCCCAATCATTAAATCAAAAAACCGAAATACTATTCAGTGATAGTATTGTCTTTTTCGTAATTATAGAGTGTTGTTACCTGAGCATCAGTCAACATAACATTGTAGAAACGCATGTCATCCATGTAGCCTTTGAAAAAGCCTAACCATTCTTTCCATTCGTATGGATCATCAGGAATATCTGTATAAACGGAAGTTGGCAATGCCTGGCCAATACAGAGGTCAACAGCAGGATTAGGTGGTATCAGTGTGCCAGCATCAAAATCATCCCAAAACTGTACTTTTACGCCGTCAATATAGAATGTCATCTGGCCACCTGTATAAGTTAACACCACATGATACCATTGATTTAGCTCAAGAACTCCTCCATTGCTATCCTTATCAATCCAACCTTCAGTTTGATCGGGTTTCATGAAGTGAGCCGTAAAGAAAGGCTTATTGGCATCCTGAACCTGGAACTTCCATGTATTCCAAATATCATTTGAAATAAAATAGCTATGTGCCCATGTATCATACAAGTTCATCCATACCGAAATGGTTATTTCTTCAGGTATGAAAGCAGGTGAATTGGGAACAACAAAGTTACCACCATCTTCAAACTTATAGCAATAATCTGCATTTCCATGCCTGTCTTCAGCCAATACGGGCATTCCACCTCCCCAATTTACATGGCCGGCCTCGGCTGCACCATTGTGTCCGTTTCCAGAAGCATCTGCACCGTCGCCATTAAAGAGCCAGTGCGCTACAAGTGCGCCTGGTGCTACGTCGGTGACCTTCTGATCTTCGAAGATAACTGTGGCTTGATCAAGTGCAACTACTGCTGCGTCTAAAGCACTCTGTTCAACACAGGATACGTTTCTTACTGCAGTAGCTAAATCAATTGCCTGCTGATAAGTTGCTTTTGATCCTGCAAGGTACTCACCGGGGTTTGTCCCTTCAACAGCAGCATCGTTAAAATCCTGTGCCTCGGCAATTGCCTGGTCAAGGGCAGTGTAATTAACTGTTGGGCATGCTGGCTCGTCATCGTCATTACAGCTAACCAATGCAATGGCCATAGTTAATGGCATTAGTAAAACCAATAACCAAATTTGTGTTTTTCTCATAATACTAGAAATTTTAAGTTAAAAAAATGTGAATAATTATAATTTATAAAAAAATGAATTAGTGTGTTTGTCAGCCAAAAAGTTACAATTCAAAGTTCGTATCGAGTTCGCTTTGCGGGATTGGCATAAACTTATTTGTTACATAATTAAAATTGGGTTTATCGCTAAAAGCCTGGTTTGCGTATTCAGGCCCATAACGGATAATATCGAAATATCTGTGAAATTCAAAACCAAGTTCAACCCTTCTTTCGTGCCTTATAGTAACCCTCATGCCAGATTGTCCAGAATCTGTTATATCCGGTAACAAGCCTTCCGGGATGTTGGGGTAGCCGGGCAATTCCTCGTCATACTCGTATGAACCCCTTGCCCTTTGTCGCACCATATTTACATAATTTACTGCCTCACCCGATTTTCCTTGTTCATTTAACGCTTCAGCAAGCATAAGTAATACATCAGCATACCTAATAAATTGATAATTCAATTGTCCATCAGATTTGGCCTCAACCGGGACTTCCTCCAGTGGTTGAATATATTTTTTATTCAGATATCCTGTTGGCGACCATTCGGGATCAAACAAAACAGTGTCGTTAAACCAAGGCATGCCTGGCCTGCCAACGGTATAATCCAGTCTGGGATCGACAACTCCTTCACCCGTGACCTCAAACTCATCAACAAAATCCTGGGTTGGTGCGTTAAATCCATAGCCATTATTGGCATTTGGTGCAAACCATTGGTTAAGCCGGTTGCCAAGCCAGGGATTTTGCCCCGAAAGATGCTGTACACCAAATACAATCTCAGGATTATCTTTGGTGACAAACTCAAAATTTTCTCTGTAAATGGTGTGGAGAGAATATATTCCTTTATTTACAATTTGCCGCGATGCATCCTCAGCTTCCACCCATTTTTTTTCAACTAAATAAACTTTAGCAAGCAATCCCCAGGCTGCAAATTTAGTTGCCCGGCCCAAATCGGAAGCTGTAAATGTTTCGGGCAGCAGATTAACAGCATCTAACAAATCAACTTCAATTACATTCTCAAACAGTTGGTCAACCGGAGTAGCAGCTTTTTGCATTTCATCGGGGGAAGGGGTAGTAAGATGTACGGGCACATTGCCCCAAATCGATCCCAGCCAATAGTAATAAAATGCACGCAGGAATTTTGCTTCGCCGATGATTTGGCTACGGCGTTCATCATCCATAGAAATACCGGCAATATTATCGAGCAGTTTATTCGCCCTCGAAATTCCTTCGTAACAAATTGCCCATACCGATTCAAGGTTGCCATTGTCGGAAGAAACATTAAAGTCATCGATGTACCCAATGTCTGCCTGGTCGCCGGCATTGCCACCTTTGGCAGCATCATCCGAGGCTACATCGCCAAAAACCCAAAGCCGGTTATTGGCATCGGCATAGGTCAGCATATTGTACACCCCTGTCAGTGCCAGTTCTGCATCTTCAGCAGTTTGGTAGAATTGGGCATCCGACCTGGAACCCTGTAATTCGCCATCAAGGTACTTTGAACATGAAGTACTAAATACCAATGATAAGAATATGAATGTAGCTATTCTGATTGTCAATGTGGGCTTGCTATATTTTGTCGCTTTCATCATTTTCATGGTTTAATGGTTAAAAGTCGATATTAACGCCAAGGGTATAAATGCGTGGAACCGGATAAGTTCCCCAGTCAATGCCTGAGGCAAGGTCTGGGCTCGAATTATTTTCACCCTGCAAGTTATCACTGTCGTACATTTCAGGGTCGAGGCCGGGATATTTGGTTACAGTAAATACATTTTGTACTCCGAGATACACCCTGAGTTTTCGGATACCAGAAGTCTCCTTTAATGGAATACTGTAGCCAAGCGTCAGGTTTTTGAACCTGAAATAAGAACCTGGTTCAATAAACCTGCTCGATACTTTCTTATTGTTGGCCGCACCTACCCATGAAGCGCGGGGATATTCGTTTGTTGACCCTTCGCCTGTCCAATGGTTATCGTAAAATCGTTCGGTCACATTAAACCCACGATAAAATCCTTCGATATCCTGGTTAATCTGCATATAAATAGAATTCCCCTGTACCCCCTGAAAAAACAATGAAAGATCAAATCCTTTCCAGGCAAAGTCTGCAGTTAAGCCATACATTATTTTCGGAATAGCAGAAGCTACATGTGTACGGTCATTTACATCAATCAGCCCATCCCCATTTTGATCTTTAAACATCACATCGCCGGGTGCAATATCAGGCCCCTGATAAGCGTGTGAAAAGATGTCAACTTCGTTCTGAAAAATTCCTTCCATCTCGTACATGTAGAATGATCCGATGGGATGCCCTTCCTCAGTAAGTGTAGCATAAATACCGTTGTCAACCCGCCCGGCAGCAATTGGGCGGCCATTGCTCAGGGAGAGTACTTCGTTGTACAGGGTTGAAAAATTACCATTTATGGTATAAGAAAAATCCCTCACTTGTTCCTGCCAGATTAACTGAAGTTCAAACCCACGGTTTAATACTTCGCCGGCATTAACATAGGGTGGGCTAGCGCCGCCGCCACTTGGTGGAAGAGGAACTGGTATGAGCATATCTGTGGTGTATCTCCAGTAATAGTCGGTGATGAGGGTTAAACGATCGCCAAGAAAAGCCAGGTCAAGGCCAATGTCGTAGGTTGTTGTTTTTTCCCAGGTTGTGTTTATATTTCCCAGGTTCGACACCGCGTAACCATTGTTTGTGGCTGAGCCAAAAGGATAATTATATCCATCAGAAACAATCGACAGGTAGTTATACAAACCTATTTCCTGGTTTCCGGTTTGCCCGATACTGGCACGCAGCTTTAATAGATTGAGCCAAGTGACATCCTCAAGGAAGGCTTCGTTTTTGATATTCCATCCTAGCGAACCTGAGTAAAATCCGCCCCAGCGATTGTCTGCTGAAAATCTGGATGAGCCATCAAACCTTACTACCCCTTCCACCAGGTAACGGTTGTCGTAATTATAATTCACCCTGGCAAAACCAGAGAGTAGCGACCAACCATTTTCAGTTTCATCAGCACCTTTGTTGAGTGTAAGCCCATTTCCGAGATATCTTAAATAGGATGACTGATCGGGGAAATCCCGGTCGGTACCATATTGGAAATGGCTGTTGTTTTTGATGGCTTCTGTTCCTAACAGAAAAGTAGTATTGTGTTTTTCGGAAAAAACATGTGTATAAATAAGTGTGTTGGTCCAATTGTAAGTAAAATTAGTGCCCATTCCCTTGCTCAGGCTGCTGGGGTTGTTTATCCGCATGTCGGTACCCCAGTTTTCGTCAAATCTTTTCTCATCGATAATGGATAGGTTTATCCCGAAATCTGTTTTAAAGGTCAGTCCATCGATGATTTTAAAATTTGCATAGATATTTCCAAAAGTTCGGTAGTCTTGTCTGGCCCAATCATATTTGTTGGCCATTCCTATAGGATTGTAGCCATCCCCAAACCAGGTATTGAGTTTTGCCCGTGGATAGCCTTCAAAATTGGGCAAATCGGCATAGCTTCCATCACTTTCATAAACCGGAAGTGGAGGGGTCCTAAAAAAGGCATACCTAATTACACTTCCACCATTTCCCCCGTAACCATCGCCCGATGCACCAATAATGTCGCGGTCGCTATACGCGAGGGTAAGGTTAGTTCCCACATCGAGCCACTCAGTAATAGAGGTATTTACTATTGCCCTGAAGTTAATCTTTTCGTAGGCTGAATTATCAATGATCCCTTCCTGCCCCTGGTAGCCGCCCCCGATAAGGTAGGTTGAGTTTTCGTTGCCACCCGACACCGTCAATTGATGGTTTTGGATCATGGCATTTCTAAAAATCTCCTTCGTCCAATCGGTATTGGATAACTCCGGATAAATGCTTTCGGGTATTGGATCCCTGCCATCAGTAGCAGCAGCCTCATTAAAAATCTTTATGTACTGATCGGTGTTGGTCATCGGGGTGATCCTTCCATGTTGCTGAAGCCCAATGTACCCGTTATAGTTCACTTTGGTTTCGCCTGAACTTCCCTTTTTTGTTTCGATAAGAATAACTCCATTGCCAGCCCTCGATCCATAAATCGCTGCCGATGCAGCATCCTTCAAAATGGTCATCGATGCGATATCATCGGGGTTAACAATACCCGTGATGTCCTTTGTAGGCACACCATCCACGATATACAAGGGATTGTTATCATTGATGGTTCCCATTCCCCTGATCCTTACTTTAATGCTTTCGCCCGGGGCACCAGTGGTTTGGCTCACCTGCACACCGGCTGCTTTGCCTTGCATACCCATTTCGGCACTCCACATTGGCCTGTCGGCAAGATCTTTAGTGTCGATAACTGAAACAGCTCCTGTTACATCACTTTTACGCTGAACACCATAACCAACCACAACAAACTCCTCTAAGGAGGCAATGCTTTCCAGCAATACAACATCTCTATTTATTGTTGTATTGTAATCGGCCTTGAAAGTAAATTTTTGGGTGGTGAAGCCAATAAATGAAAAAACAACCGTGATGGAATCAGTTTGAACATCACTTTCTTTTACCCTTAATTCGTAAAAGCCATCCAAATCGCTGGCGGTACCGAGGGTGGTTCCTTCAAGAAAAACCGAAACACCCGGAATGGTAGCTTGCATTTGGTCAGAAACCGTTCCTTTAATAGTCTGGCCGAAAGAATTGATACTGATTGTTATCAATAGAAGGCAAATAAACCAGGTTACGATATTCTTCATAGTATTGAATGTTATGTTATGAGATACGTATATGCTTTTCTGTTAAATTCGGATAGGAATTGTTCGCTGGAACACTTGTTATTATTCATCTACCAAATATTAAAAAACGGTAAATTTAACATGTTGTTAGTACTTTAACAACTAATTTTTGATTTATTACAAATAGATTGGCATAAAGCCGATTTTACTTGTACAAGAATGAATTAGTTGCTTTAGCGGATGCAATGAGATTTGGAAAAGCAAGAGAACAGAAACTGGCTATTGAAATGAATAAAGAAAGATTTGAGAATGCTTAAAAACCTCACAATTAACCGGGAAATTAATAACTATAATTAAATTTGCACTTTGCACCTTTATTGAACAATAAAAAGAGAAAATACCATGTATGCCCCAACTATAGATATAGTTAAGGGCAATAGCAGACATAGCAGTTATGCCTCACACAT
>CAZBDF010000099.1:0-12010 GCA_964490385.1 uncultured Lentimicrobiaceae bacterium
CCGGTGATGTCAAGGTGCCGGTTGCAATGCGAAATAAAGATTTGATGATGGTTTTGCTAGGAAAGGGTTGAAATTGAGGTAATCCAAAGTTATCCTTTTTTAATAAGCTTTGCGCTATTATTTACTGATCCTATCATGGTAGCAAAACTATTTTTCATCTCAATATCTTTGTCTGTAACAATTTGCAAATCAATTAGCCCGTTGGTTTTATACCCTGTCTTTGATAGATTAATTTCAGAAAGGCAAAGGCTCCAGCCTTCAAACCATGCCTTTAGTTCTTTTTTCTGATGTTCATCCCCTTTAAAATGCAGCATGATGTCGATATCGCTTGCCGGATCTGAGGTGGAGTTTTTTACACTGCCAATGAGGTACATGGCTTTTACGCCATAGTTTGCAAAATCCAATTTTTCAGCCATTTTATTCACCATCTCATACCGCCAAATCCAATGAATATCAGCTTGGCCCGGCAGTAAGGTGCTGATATCTTTGTGCTCTGATTCTCCATTTTTTTGCTCCGCTTCAATAGCTTCCAGGGTTTTTACCAACCTTTGGTTAAAAATGTAGGTGCTGATTTTGTAAGCAATTGTATCCAGTAACTTTTGTTCTTCAGGCAAAAATTGGCTATCCCTAACAAGGCGAATAAATTTAGTATAATATACCTCAATCCTACCCAACACCTTACCATCAATAATAATATCGGAATGCTGGACCCATTTAGTTTCAGTCCATCCGGGCTCCTTGAATGTTTTATCTTCAAAAATGATTTTTGCCCTGGTGATATTCGGGTATTGCCAGCCACCCCATATGTGTTGGGTTATTTGCATTAAAAAACTATCGGTAGGCAAATCGTCATTAATTATACCCTGTACCTTGTAGAGACATTTAATTTCCTTTTCCCTTTCCTTAAGCCTGGAAATCGTTTCCTCATATTGGCCGTTACTTAATAGCATGCTTATTATAGTTTTGAGGGTGTCCTAAAAAATGAAATAAAAACAACTTCTCAAAAGTACTGGTTTTTGAAGTAATAAAAGAAAGTTTGAAAAGTTTCGCATCCATCTAAAAATTACTTGATTTGTTGTTTCAAATGATTAGTTTTGCAATCCTTTTTTGAGAAAAGGTATTTGTTCATATTTTTCGGGGCCTATAGCTCAGTTGGTTAGAGCACTTGACTCATAATCAAGTGGTCCCTGGTTCGAGTCCAGGTGGGCCCACAAAATGAATTAGCCGGAAGCTTTCCGGCTTTTTTTTTGCAATGAATTTTCTACAAGTATGTTGAAACTTCAATTTTTTATCTGATATTTTTGCCAGCTAAACATTTCGCAGCCACATAAAATGAAGCATAAATCAAAAATCAAAACCCTGATCCTGGATTTTGGTGGTATTATTTACCAGATCGACCATCAAAAACAAAAGAAAACTTTTTTGCAGTTGGGCATCCAAAATTTTGATGAACGCTATTCCCAGGCAATACAAAATCCCTTGTTTGCAATGTTTGAAACCGGAAGTGTATCAAACGAAAAATTCAGAAACGAATTGGCTAAAATGCTGCCCGGGAATATTTCGGAAACCAACATTGATCGTGCCTGGAACAGTATTCTTGTTGGGTATTATCCTGCAATGGTTTCGTTATTGGAGCGGCTGGGTAATAAGTACAGGCTGTTTTTACTAAGCAATACAAATGCCATTCACTACAATGTTTACATGCCCGAATTCAGAAATAACTATGGCAATGATTTAAGCGAAATGTTCGAAAAAGCATACTGGTCCTTCAAAATCGGATTGAGAAAACCAACCCATGAGGTTTATGAATATGTGTTGAACGATAGCAATCTCACATCCGGAGAATGTATGTTTATTGATGATACGGCGGTAAATGTGGAAGCAGCAAGAGCTTGTGGTATAAATTCTATTTGTTTGAAACCCGGCCAGCAATTATCCAATTTATTCGATGAGGGATTAAACCTTATTGTCGGATAAGTACGTGTCTTTGATTTCCGCTAAAACCTGTGTCATCACATCGTTGATTTTGCTAATAAATTGTGGGAGCTTATCTTGATTCTCCTGTACCGAAGAAAGGCGGTCCATTTCCCTGACCACTCCCTGCAATTCTTCAATTCGAAGTATATCAATGGTTGCCTTTAGTTTGTGGGCACTTGCAGCGATGCCATCAAAATTACCGTCGGTGTGGCTGTTGTTTAGTTCATTCAGGATTTTTGGTGTTGAATCTACAAAAATCTCCAACATGCGTATCAGATCTTCACCATCACCTACGGCCTCAATCAAATGGACGAGATTAAAATTCTTTGTGTTTGGCATATGTGTTTACAATTCTTTATTTTTCAACATTCTGTAAATAGTCGATTTTCCAATGTCAAGCTTTTTTGAAACTTTTATGATGTTGTTATCATATTTTTCAAGGTATGCCCGGATGATTTTTCGGGTGTAACCCTGCAAGGTATTCTCTTCGTCCAACAGGAATTGTGACTGGTTATTCCTTGTGGTAAAAGAAATATCCTCGTCGTCAATGCTTGTGTTGTTCGACATTACAACGGCAAGTTCTATAATTGCCTTCAATTCCCTTACGTTGCCGGGAAAGGAATAACTCAACAGCTTTTCCTGGGCGTTTTCTGATAAATGTTTAAAGGGTAAGTTGTTTTCTTTACAAAATTCATCGGCAAAAAATTTGGCCAACACCAATATGTCATTGTTTCGGTTACGCAAAGGCGGCAATATAATAGGTAACCCCAGCAAGCGATAATAAAGATCCTGCCTAAAATTACCCAGCTCTACTTCCTCCTCCAGATTCCGGTTTGTGGCTACAATCAACCTTGCTTCAGTTTTAATCAAATTATGGCCACCAATCCTGGTTAATTCTTTTTCCTGTAAAACCCTCAGAAGTTTCGATTGCATATTTATGTCCATCTCGCCAATCTCATCCAAAAAGATCGTTCCTTTACCGGCCTCTTCAAATTTTCCAATTTTCCTGGTATCGGCACCGGTGAATGCCCCTTTTTCATAGCCGAACAACTCGCTTTCAATCAATTCCTTGGGGATGGCCGAAACATTGATGGCTATAAAAGGATATTTATTACGAGGCGAATTGTAGTGGATGGCTTTGGCAACAAGTTCCTTGCCGGTTCCTGTTTCTCCAGAAACGGAAACTGTGATGTTGGTTTGGATCGCTTTATCAATTAAAGCAAATACTTTTTTTATGGCCTGACTGTTGCCCTTAATGCTGTTTCCAAACTTGTATTTTTTTCCGATTTCAGTCTGTAGGACATCGATTTGTTTTTCCAATTCAAACTTTTCCCGGATGTTTTTCAATGCATTCCAAATTCGGTCTTTGGTGTCATCATCTTTAACAAAATAATCGTAGGCCCCATGTTTCAATAAGTTGACAGCCGTTGATACATCTTCTTGCCCCGAAACAATAATTACAGGAAGATCAGACTTGTATTCAAGAACCTTTTTTAACACTTCAAGGCCCGACATATCAGGCAAACTGTAATCAAGTGAAACAACAGATGGATTTTTGTAGAGGTTGTTCAGGAATTCTTTACCGGTTTCAAATTTTTCAACCACATAGTCAGGGTTAAGGCTAACGTGGTATTTTAGCATCTCGCCGTAAAATGGGTCGTCTTCAACAATAAAAATTGTAAATGGCTGCATTTATATAAATTTTGCCAAATTTAGAAAATATATTTGGAATTCCCATTCTTAGAATGCCTTTTTGTTTTGACGCTTCGAAATTGAATCAAACTTGATTCCCACCAAAAAAAACCTCCCAGGTTTCAAAAACCTGGGAGGTTTAGCTTCATGAAGCAAAGTCCAATCTAATCGAACAAATCAAATTTAATACCCTGTGCCAGGGGCAATTCTTTGCTAAAGTTGATTGTATTGGTTTGCTGGCGCATATATGCTTTCCAGGCATCAGAGCCGGATTCGCGGCCACCGCCTGTTTCTTTTTCGCCACCAAAAGCGCCACCAATTTCGGCACCGTTGGTTGCGATGTTTACGTTGGCAATTCCGCAATCGGAACCGGCATGCGAAAGGAACAACTCAGTTTCGTGGATATTCTTACTAAAAATTGCAGACGACAACCCTTGTGGGACAGCGTTATGAATTTCGATAGCATCTTCGATGGTGTCGTATTTCATCAAATAGAGCAATGGTGCAAAAGTTTCCTCCTGTACAATTTCCCAACTGTTATCAGCCTCAGCAATTGCAGGGCGGACATAACAACCCGATTCATAACCCGGGCCTTCCAATACCTCTCCTCCATAGAGTATCTTTCCCCCGGATTTCACTACATCTTCCTGGGCAAGTACAAAAGTTTCTACTGCCGCTTTGTCAACCAAAGGGCCCACATGCGTTGCATCATCGAGTGAATTACCTATCCTAAGCTGTTTGTAGGCATTGATCAGCTTTTCTTTAAAAAGATCGTAAACCACCTCATGAATTATAAGGCGCCTTGTGGACGTACATCGCTGGCCGGCTGTAGCTGTAGCACCAAACACACTGGCAACCAAAGCCAAATTGAGGTTGGCATATTGCGAAATAATGATGGCATTGTTTCCACCCAATTCAAGGATAGTTTTACCCAGGCGTGAACCCACAATGTTATTCACCCTTTTTCCAACGCGTGTTGAACCGGTAACAGAAACCAATGGCACACGCTTGTCGGCAAGGAAATCGTCGCCCACATACTTTGAACTTGCAGCCACCAAGGACAGCACGCCTTCAGGAATTTCGTTGTCGCGCAAAACTTTTTGGATGATATTGTGAACAGCAAGGGCACTGATCATCACTTTTGATGAAGGCTTCCACAACACAACATCACCGGCAACCATGGCAATCATCGCATTCCAGGCCCAAACAGCAACCGGGAAATTAAAAGCCGAAATTACGCCTACAATCCCAAGTGGGTGATACTGATCGTACATGCGGTGCAACTCGCGTTCGGAGTGCATGGTTAATCCATAAAGCTGGCGTGATTGTCCTACAGCAAAATCAGCAATGTCAATCATCTCCTGTACTTCGCCGAGGCCTTCCTGGTAAACTTTCCCCATTTCCCACGAAACAAGCCTGCCAAGTGGCTCTTTAAATTTCCTCAACTCATTTCCAATTTGCCTTACAATTTCACCACGCTTGGGCGCCGGGACAATTCGCCAGGTTTTGAATGCTTTTTGCGCTTTTCCGATGATCGTTTCGTAATCGTCCCAGGTAGCTTGCTTTACGCTGGCAATCAATTTTCCGTTGTTGGGTGAGTAAGATTCAATAAGTTCGCCATTGGTTTCCATCCACTCAAGGCCGGTATGTGCCCCGTTATTTACTTCTTTAATTCCAAGTAGGTCAAGTGTTTCTTTAAGGTTGAAATTTTCCATTTGTTAATTTGAATTTTCTATGTTAGGCTTTAATTATTTTAATATATCTAATTATCTGGCTTAGAATGAAGCGATTCTTTTGTGTAAATAAGTTTTTTTATGTCATTTAGCTTCGCTGTCAATAATTGACATTTGCGCTTCGCGCGTCATTTATTCTAAAAAATGACAACAAATGACCATCAATGACAACAAATGACTTTCAATTGGAAAAAGATTTAAGATCTTAACAAATCTTTCAACCACCTCAACAATTAAATTTTATTTTGATAAATTGATCAGTTCCTCCTTTAGTGCAACAAAAGCATCATTTATTGTGTCATCCACCGATTGATGAAATGCATCGAAAGCATTAACCAGTTTTTTACCCTGGGGCGACAATTGCGAAGTGCCGCCTTCAGTGCCACCACGGCTTCTTTCGAGCAGGGGAAATCCAAGCATCAGTTCAATTTTTTTCAGGTCCCCCCAAGTACGCCGATAGGTTAAATTAAGCTTTTTACATGCTGCAGTGAGCGATCCGGTTTCTTCGATGGTTTTTAAAATCTGCCATTTGCCATCGCCAAGTATGCCCTGATCGTCGTCGTCAGCCAACCAGACTTTATAGTTGAGGCGTGTTAAGTTGAGATCGATTTTCTGTTGGATGGCCATTTTAGATACAGGATAAATTGAAAGTTGTATAAGTTGCAGGTTTCCTAAAAAAAACCATCCTGCATTGCATTATCTACAAAACAGGATGGTTGTTCAGTTAAATATATTCTATTTCTAATTTAATGGATTTGCTGTAAGTGCAACTTTAAACTGAAACTTGATTGTGAAATTTAAAGGGGCCTTATTGCATTGGGTATCGTAAATTAGTTGAAAAACGTGTGGTGACCCTTCAATCAAATCAGCCATTTTATCGAGACCGGCCTGATTAATTGGCAACTCAGTTTCTGTATCAACTAAAGCGAGTAAGTTCTGATTTGCTATTTCGGCAACCATAATTGGATCACTTCCATCTTCGTTGGCAACTTTCAAATTACTGATAATAATCTCCTGATCGTCGTCTCCTTCAAAAGTAGTAAGCCAGTATTTTACCTCCGAAATCTCAATGTCCTTAATTTTATCTCCATATTGATCAATCAGTTCTTCGTATGCTACCATATCCACAACTTCAACCGAAGTCATCACCGAATCGGCGGTAAATACCTGGATTTCCTGTTCGTAATAAAAGCTTTCGGTAATATCGAGCAGGTCATCTTCGCAGCTATTGAGCAAAAATAATCCGGCAATTGCAAAAAGGGAAAAAAGAATTCTTGTTTTCATGATTTAAGATTTAAATTGGTATTTTAATATTTGAGCGTGCAAATGTAACATAGAATCAGGTTTCATTTCAATAATTGTACCGTTTAGATATTAAACTTTGTTAAGGTTCAAATTAAAAGGTACTACATAGTGTTCGTCTTTAAAGTCGATGTTTTGAGATATCCATAGCCCCGGGTTTTCCCAACGGGATGCCTATGGCACAACCCGGGGGGTTGAATTGAATTAATGAATAACCCCCGCCTTTTCGCTGACACTGCCTTCGGCAGTGTCAGCGAAAAGGCGGGGGAGGCGAGTGTCGAATTTATTATTCCCCGGCATAAATGCCGGGGCAACGCAAAAACACTGCCTTTATAGACGAACACTACATTGTCTTTGCAAGAAAACGCCAAATACTGCGTTACTCTCGTCTTGAAAACAGTCACTTATAAAAGTTAACTCCTTATTTTCAAACTAACTATAAACCGGATTTAGAGGGGGTGATTTTCGTAATCAACTCATGAACAATGTCCTGAATTTCAATGCTCGTATAGGGCTTAGTGACATGAAATGAATATCCGCTTTCGGGCAGTCGATCTAAATCTTCTTGCGAGGTACCGGCATTTACAATTGCTACTATTGGTGTAGTTGAATTATTACTTATTAAACGAAATTCATCAATGGCGCTATTACCATATTCATCAACATCAACTTCAACATCCATAAAAATACCATCGAAATTTAATTCTGCAGCAAGTGCAAGGGCAGTATCTACATCCGTTACTACCGAAATATCACAATATTGCTTCAATTTTTGACTTAAGCCCAACAGACTTTCTGCATCCTTTTCTATAAAAAGGATTTTATTTTTATCACCCGTATCAGTATTGTTCAGTGTATTTATAACATCATATTTCATGCTCCCTATGTTTGACATTTCTATGGATGCCGGTAAACTAATAAGGAATTGTGACCCTATGCCAATTTCACTGCTAACACTTATTTCGCCCTGTAAAACCTCAACATATTTTTTGCTGATAGTTAAACCCAGGCCGGCACCTTCATATTCCCGGCCCTGCCCCTCACTTACCTGTGCAAAGCCATCGAAAATATGGTCGAGCCTGTTTTTAGGGATCCCTATTCCGGTATCACTTACTTTGATCCAAACCTTAGGCTTTTGCCGTTCATCATCAATACCTGCTTCAACAGTTATCACACCATCATTGGTATATTTAACAGCATTATCTATGAGATTATTCAGGATATTGCCCAATATTTTCGAGTCACTATGAATTACAATTTGATCCTTTTGACAATGCTTAATGATCTCGAGATTTTTGTTTGTAGCGATGACGTTGTAAAGCAACACCTTTTCACTAATCAAATTAACCAGGTTGAATTCGGTGATGTACAACTCCAGTTGATTGCTTTCGATAATTGACAGATCGATAATCGAATTAAGCGTTTCCAATAACCGCATCCCACTAAAACGTATAAGCTCCGACATCTCCTGATAAATTGGATCTGTCAATTCGTTTTGAAGTATTTCAGCAAACCCAAGTATCCCGTTCAGGGGTGTTCTGAGCTCGTGACTGACATTGGAAAGGAAACTGGATTTTAACCGGTCGCTTTCTTCTGCTTTTTCCTTAGCATTTATGATCACGTCTCTTTTCTCAAGAATTTCTTTGTTCTTTTTATCGAGGAGCAAATAGGCTTTTTTCTTCTGGACAATTTGCCTGTAAAAGAGCAAGGCAATGAATAAGAGAACAATAAAACCACTTACCATAAAATACAGTATTACCCTTTGCCTGTGAAGTATCATTCTTTTGTTTTCCAGTTCAAGGTCCTGAAGCCGATTTTTGGAACTCAATAGTTCAATTTCCTTTTCGTGCTGATCGACCTCATATTTCGATTGAATAACTGAGATTTGTTGTAAGGCTCTTTGGCTAAACAAAGAGTCGTGCAATTCATGGTATTTCTCGTGGTATTCCAGTGCAAGTTTGTAAGAGTCCAGAGATTTGTAAACCCGGTAGTAGAGCAAATAATTACTCATCAGGATTTCGGAGGAGTTACCCGATTCAACCAATTGGTAACTGCTGTCATTGTACAACAGGGCCATTTTTTGCTCACCCATTTTATGGTAAAATCCACCCAGGGTATTGTAATTATTGGCCATATTTTCGGGACTACCAAGATTTCGCTCAATAGCCAGTGCCTGCTTGAGCATTTCGATGGCCTGCTGCTGCTGCTTCAATTCAAAATATAACTCACCAAGATTGTTAAGGCAAGTGGCAACTCCTGATTTGTCATCATATTTCTTATCAATAAAAAGTGCCTTCAGATAATACTCAAGGGCTTTGTCATGGTCCTTTAGATCAGCATAAATAATTCCGATATTATTGTACGAAGCAGACAAGCCTGCCTCGTTTTCCATATCCTTTTCAAGTTGCAGCGAAGTCAAATAACTATCCAGTGCCTGGTCTTTTTGGCCCCAATCATAATATAAAATCCCCAGGTTGTTAAGCGCCTGCGCCATGCCTGATTTATTGCCGGCTTTTTCCATCATCGAAAACGACCGCTGATAATGACTTACTGCAGTTTCGTAATCGCCCCAACTGTAATACAACAGCCCGATGGTGTTCAGGGTAGCAGCCATATCCTCGTGGTTCAATAACGAATCGCTGACCCTTATTGAGTGTTTATAATAATCAAGGGCTTCAATTTTTTTTCCGATAACATCGTAGAGGTAACCAATGTTATATAAAACAGTTGAACCGAAGTTGTGCTCTCCTATCGAATCGTAAAACTTCCAGGCCTGCTGGTAATATGAAATTGCATCATCGTATTTGTTCAGATATTCGTAAGCAATGGCCAAATAATACATATCATCAGCAACACCATCAAGGTTTTCCCCTTGCTTATCGAGTGCAAGTGCGATGTTATAATAATTAATTGCAGCTTCAAAATCATCATTGTAAAACCTGATATCCCCGAGGTTTCTGTTAGCAAAAGCCTGACCCACATAATCATCAGCTTTTCTTGATAATGAATCCGCCTCCAGGGCGTAAGCCATTGCAGTTTCAGGGCCACTCTCAGTAAAATGGAAAGTTAGTTGGTTAAGCATGTGAATGCGTTCGGACCCGCTCGTAACTTTCAAGGCATTCCTCAGGCTATCAACTTCAGTTTGACCGAGAATATCGGTAGAAGCTAAAATGAAAATCAAGCAGCAAATAAATAATTGATGGAAAAAACCCTCTCTCATTTTTTAATGGCAAAACCCTTTTTACTTTGGGATTGTAAAAATAGCATAAATTATTTCGCCAGCTGTATAATAGAAAATGCTTTTGGTAAATATTTTTGGGCAAAAGTATTGAAAAGCCTTTCATTGAGCAATTTCTACACATCTGATAAAATAATGGTAATTTCGCATCCGTTAAAAATCAAAATTCTTTAGATGGATATTCAAACCATAAAACAGCGATTTGGAATTATTGGAAATGCCCCGGGGCTTTACCGGGCCATAGATATTGCCAAACAGGTAGCACCAACCGACCTCACAGTATTGATTACCGGTGAAAGTGGAACCGGCAAGGAAGTATTCCCCCAGATTATTCATCAATTGAGCGCACGCAAGCATGGGCCGTATATTGCGGTAAACTGTGGCGCTATTCCCGAAGGTACAATCGATTCAGAATTATTTGGCCACGAAAAGGGCTCTTTTACCGGCGCACACGAAGCACGCAAAGGATACTTTGAAGTTTCGAATGGTGGGACTATTTTTTTGGATGAAGTTGCTGAGTTGCCCCTGTCAACACAGGTAAGGCTGCTACGCGTGCTCGAAACCGGTGAGTTTTTTAAAGTTGGTTCATCCAAAGTAATTAAAACCGATGTGCGTGTAATTGCTGCTTCTAATGTTATCCTTCCCGAAGCGATTGAAAAAGGGAAATTCCGCCAGGATTTGTATTACAG
Source organism: uncultured Lentimicrobiaceae bacterium (assembly GCA_964490385.1). Classification (GTDB taxonomy): domain Bacteria; phylum Bacteroidota; class Bacteroidia; order Bacteroidales; family 4484-276; genus 4484-276. Next base: position 10,632 of record CAZBDF010000099.1, read on the forward strand.
GCTAAATACGGTGCCTATTTATGTGCCACCGCTCAGAGACAGAAAAGATGACATACATCTTTTGTTCAGGAAATTTACTACCGATTTTGCCGAAAAGTATCGTATGCCGGCCCTGCGGCTCCAGCCTGGTGCAGTTGAAGAATTAACAGATTACAGATGGGACGGCAATATCAGGCAACTTAAAAACATTACGGAACAGATATCAATTATAGAAGAAAGTAGGGATATTTCTGCCAAAATCCTTATGAAATATTTACCAAGATCAGAAGTTTCGAAATTGCCGGTTTTATATGCAAAGGAAGCCGAGAATAAAAACATGAGCGAGCGCGATATACTCTACAAGATTTTATTTGATATGCGCAACGACCTCAATGACTTGAAGAGGACAGTAGTTGAAATTATCCAGCATGAAGATAAAAGTCAGTTTAACGAAAAAAATCCTCAACTGGTAAAAAAACTCTATCATGATGTTGACAACATCAAAGATTATGATGAGGGGATTGAAATCCAAAACGATTTTGAGCAAATTCAGGAAGATATTTTTCAGGAAACTGAAGTGGTTGAAGAGTCCCTGTCTATCCAAAAAACGGAGGAAGACCTTATAAAAAGAGCCTTGGAGAAACACAAAGGAAAACGTAAAGCGGCAGCAAATGACCTGGGTATTTCCGAAAGGACGCTATACCGAAAAATTAAAGAATACGACATTTAATGATTAAACCATTGTATAAAACGGGAACGATGATCCTGCTTGGGATTTTTATACTGAGTGCCATGTCGTGCAGTATGAAATACTCATTTACCGGCGCTTCTATTTCGCCAGAGGTGAAGACTATCCATATTGGAAACTTCCCAAACAATGCTCCATTGATCAACCCAATATTAAGCCAGACATTCACCGATGCCCTGCGCAACAGGTTTCAATCGCAAACCAGCCTTATTCTTGTAAATGTTGATGGCGACATGGACGTAACCGGCGAAATAACCGACTACAACACACGCCCTGCTGCCATCCAAAGCGACGATGTTGCTGCGCTCAACAGGCTGACTATTTCGGTAAAGGTGAAATTTATCAATATTTATGATGAGGCCCAAAACTTCGAACAAACCTTTACACGATATGAAGAATATCCCAGCGACTCAGATTTGAATACTGTTGCGGAATCACTTGTCCCTATAATAACCGAGTACCTTGTAGAAGATATTTTTAATGCGGCCGTGGTGAATTGGTAGGGAGGGTGAACAGTGATCGGTGAACGGTGAACGGTGATTGGTGAACGGTGAACGGTGATTGGTGATTGGTGAACGGTGAACGGTGATTGGTGAACGGTGATTGGTGAACAGTGATCGGTGATCGATAAACTGCAACTTGTAACCTGTAA
>CAZBDF010000100.1:0-11999 GCA_964490385.1 uncultured Lentimicrobiaceae bacterium
AACAATCGAGGACTATGATTTAAACCCTGAAACCTCTTCTGGCCCGGCCTGGGTTCACAGCGTTACAACAATAAAACCCAACAATGCCAAAAGGAACGATAATACGCTGATTGCATCCTATCCGGCAAACGGAGCTGGAAACTATAATCTAAAACTGGCTTGTGCCGATCTGCCGGAAGGCAACAACATGATTGGTATTTTTGGTGTGAATTCGATGGGCGATAAGGCCATGAATTCGTACCTGAGATGTGTTAACGGCCAATATCAGTTACTTCCCTATTTTACCTCAGACAGTGACACCAGCATCACGGATTATCCAATAAATTTCATCGATCTGTCAATGCGCCCCGATACGATCGTATCGTGGAATTGGGATTTTGGGGACGGACATGGTGTAAGCACAGATCAAAATCCAAGCCATGCTTATAACGAAACTGGTGAATTTGATGTAAGGCTTGTGGTTTCGGATGGAACAATTTTCGATACCATCACAATGCCCGCTTACATCAAAATTGTTGATGCCATTGAGCAAAACCTTGAGTTACCTGCTGGATGGAGTGGCATATCGAGTTTTGTTGACCCGGCATGGCCCAACCTTGATTCTCTTTTGGTGGATGTTTACGATGAATTGGTACTCATGCAAAATTTTTCTGGGATACTATGGCCTTCTGAAGGTATTAATACACTTGAAGAATGGAACACACAAGAAGGTTACAAAATTAAATTTGAGACTCCGGTTACTATAAATTTCAGGGGCTTCGATGCTGCCGACCGCACAATTGAACTTGCAGCAGGTTGGAATTACCTTCCTGTTTTGTCACAGTGCCACACTTTGAGCCAGGAAATCCAGAGCCAATTGGGAAGTAAACTAACAGTGATAAAAGAAATCGCAGGCTCCCAGGTATTTTGGCCTGAATACGGGATTTCTTCCCTTGGCCAGGTAGCACCCGGAACAGCCTATATGATGTTGCTTACAGAAGCAGCAACCATTAGCTTTCCCGAATGCACAAAATCTACATTCGAAAACACAACACCCCTTGAAGTTCCCGTAAGCCCTTGGGGTAAAATTGCGCTTTCGCCAAATACCCACCTGGTATGTATTTTGGCTGAAGCATTAGAAAATTTCAAGCGGGGAGATATTATTGGCGCATTTGATGGCAAAGGAAATTGTATTGGGTTTAGCGAAATAAAAGGCCCCGGGCAGAATCTGGCATTGGTTGTTTTTGGAGACGATCCTAGCCATTTGGCAAACCAAGAATTGATTGAAGGACAAAATATGCAACTCAAAGTATTTGTTGCCAACCGAAACGAAACCGTCAGCCTGTTTCCTGCTTATGAACAGTCAATGCCAGATGCAGGGATTTTTAAAACCGATGGAATATCAGTTATCAAAAGCTTAGATTTTACTGCGGGTTTACCCCCGGATGTTTTCAGCCATAATCTCAGCATCTTCCCAAACCCAAGCAATGGTATTGTTTATTTACAAGGGGTTAGAGAGGAACTTGAGGTTTCAGTATTCAATAATATGGGTGAACGCTCAGTTCAGGAAAGGGTCTTTGGAGATGGTGAAATTCACCTCAACCGCCTCCCCAAAGGAATTTATATGCTCCGCGTATCCAATGGCGAACATACCCATTTTGAGAAGTTGGTTTTGCAATAAAATGTTTTTCGATTTATATGATTTTTAAAGTTTTTCTTGCTTTTCGCTTCAAAAACCCGTACATTAGCAGATTCAATATTTAAGTCAAGTTCTTTACATTACTATAATCCCAATTAAGGGAAACGTTTTCCATAGAAGGATTGGTTTCGGTAGCTGAAGTTAAGATTTTTAATTCATGCGGCAAAGTGGTATTTACCTCCGAGAAGTATGATGATGAAGAGATCGGCCTCAGGGCACTACCTAATGGCGTTTATCTTGCTGAAATTAGAGATAGGTAAGACATTCACTATGAAAAACTCATCCTGAAGTAGTTTTTTTTCATTTCATTTTTTTTGGTTGCACCCTGTCATCGCCCGATGATGGGGTGCTTTTTTTGGCATCTGACATCAATTGAACCATCCGTGAAATTTGAATATCGAACCGCTGAATATCGAATCTTGAATAATGAAGTGGGGAATAAGAATTGGTGATTGACGATTGATGATTAGAGATTGATGATTTTTGATTTTTAGTACTGACCTTGAATCGTCCGAAGGACATTCAAGCGTCAAAACGAAGAGATACAAGAAGTCCGATGTGTGATATGTGATATGTGATCTGGGAGCTACATCAAACATCTTACATCGAACATCCGTCATCAGTCACCTGTCATCCGTCACCTGACACCCATCACCCGAATATCGAATCTTGAATATCCACAACTCATCAAACAATCCACCAATCTAATTTTGCACTACTCCAATTCTCCCTGCCTCGCCGGCAGGCGGGCATTACTCCATTTTTCTCTCTCTTCCCCTATGGATTTTCACCCATTCTGGCGAATAAGCCGCGCTTTTTCACCCATAAATTTACATTCAATGAAATTGTACTATTCCCTAAAAAAAATATTAAATCGCTCAAACTCCTTGTAATCTGCACTTTAATTTCAAACAATTTATTTTTATCAATAAGTTAATCACCAATGGTACAGCAATTGACTATCCAGATATCATTACTAACAAACGAATAAGGAGGAAAAATCATGGAAGCTAAGAAATTTTATCGGACGGAAAAGCTCTACAACACCTTAGTTATAGCATTGTTCCCCTTGCTAACAGTTTTTTGGACATTGTTTGTAATCATCATGCTTTACACTGTAAACTTGTAACTTTTCCTAAATATAGAGTCCTACATAGTGAATTGGAGTTTTGGTTAAAAAGAAGTTGCCCACTCGGGCGGCTTCTTTTTTTGCATTAATCCTTCCGGCTAATCCAAAAATTTGTAATTTAGTGCACCGTTTCAAAAATTATTGTAATAAAAATTAACAAGCTATTTAAAAAAACCAATACCATGCAAAGAATTACCCAAACCCTAATCGTGATCTTATTTATTTTCGGCCAACTTTTTTCAAATGGATTATATGCCGGTAACAGGGAACTTCCTGTTGCCGACTTTCAGGCCGACCTGACATTTATTCCCGTTGGAAACAGCATAAATTTCTCCGACCTTTCTACAGGTGAACCTACATCATGGGAATGGACCTTCGAGGGCGGCGTTCCTTCAACATACTCCGGAAACATTCCACCCCCTGTGTATTACAACACAGCAGGTAGTTATGAGGTGAAATTAATTGTTGAAAATGCTGATGGAAGCGACTCGCTTACAAAAACTGATTATATCGAAACAGTTGATTACCCGGCTGGTTGGGATTATACCCCAACAGGCACTTCACATATTATTTCAATACCTGCCTTGGTAACATTCTTCAGTGCCCCTCTATCTACCGGCGATTTTATAGGCGCTTTTTATCTGGACCAGAACGGTGATGAGAAATGTAGTGGTGCCAATATTTGGGATGGCATAAACAATATTGCAGTACTTGCTTTTGGTGATGACGAAACTACTACTGATATCAAGGAAGGATTTGATGACGCTGAACTTTTTATCTGGAAAGTATTTTTCACCGACACAACTACTGAATCAAATGCCTTTGTTACCTACAACGAAGCCCTCACAAACCATGATGGAAAATTTTATGATAACGGGCTTTCATCGTTAACAAGCATTGATACAGATCCGTTAACGGTGAACGCTACAGCCAATCCCGAAGGTTTTTGTCTGGGTGATGAGGTGCAGTTGAATGCTGAAATTGGAGGAGGCTCGGGAAACTATTCTTTTGCCTGGACTTCTGAGCCATCCGGATTTACTTCTGATCTGCAAAATCCTGTGGATAGCCCCGCGCAAAGCACAAAATATTTTATTGCAGTTGATGATGGAAACCGGGTTGTGATCGACTCAGTTTTAGTTGAAATGATATCCCCAACCACAAGTGCAGGTTCAAACCAAACCACCTGCGAAGCTAGCGAAGTGATCTTAACAGCTGCTGCAACAAATTACAGTTCTGTTTTGTGGTCAACAAGTGGCGATGGCCTTTTTGCAAATCAGGATCAATTGGATGCATCTTACACGCCGGGGGCAAACGATATCTCAAACGGTACAGTAGACCTAACTATTACTGCCGAACCCATTGATCCTTGCACTACAGCAGCTTTCTCATCACTAAACATAACAATCATCTCCGCTGCCACAGCCAATGCAGGTGGCAACCAAAGTGTTTGTTATAACGAAACCACAACTGATTTTGCTTTGGATGCCACGGTAACAAATGCTTCATCCATTTTGTGGCAGACTGAAGGAGATGGTGGATTTGATAGCATAATAATTGAAGATCCTGTTTACACACCTGGTCAAAACGACCTCATAAACGAAGGTGTAGTGCTGACTTTAACTGCCGAATCCATCGATCCATGCACCACACCTGCTGTAAATCAAATGACCTTTACATTTGTTTTTGAGCCGGAAGTTTTTGCCGGCAATGAAGCTGAAATTTGTCCTGGCGAAACCTATGAGTTACTTGAAGCTACGGCCGACAATTTTAGTGAATTATTATGGGGCACTGATGGTGACGGAGGATTCGATTCCAACAACATTATGAACCCCGTTTACACTCCCGGAACTGACGATATTGCTGCTGGTTCCGTTGAATTATGTCTGACGGCACAGCCTGTTGATCCCTGTACTTTCGTTGCCAACAGTTGTATGACTTTAACAATTTTAGATAATCAATCCATTGTTATCGCGGCAGGCTGGAGTACCCTCTCAAGTTATTTAACCCCGGGCAATCCTGATATTGAAGTTTTGATGGCGGCAGTTGCAGAAGATTTGATGATTATGTACAATGCCGAGGGCGAGGTTTACAAACCAACCTTTGGTGAAAATACAATTGTTAATTGGAATAGTTTTGATGGTTACTATGTGAAGCTCGAAAACGAAGTAACCCTAAATATTTGCGGCAGCCCGCTTGAAAACAAAACCGTGAATCTTGTTGAAGGTTGGAATGTTATTCCTGTTCTCAGTGATGTTGATGTAGCTGTGGGTGATGTTTTCGAGGCAGTTTCTGATAAGGTAGTTGTAATTCAGGAAATTGCCGGAACCAAACTCTGGTATCCTGCTTATAGCATTTACAGCCTTGAAACAATACTGACAGGAAAAGCTTATTTGGTGAAAGTCACAGAGGCTGTGGAAATTACTTACCCATAATTGATTCGTACTTTCGGGGACAGGTTCCTTTATTAAGTTAGGCACTTATGTGAGTACTGGTTCAAATAAGCAGTTACCATTTATTAGTAAAAACGATAAACTTCATGCTATTGAATAGTTTTTTTTGTAGAAAGTAAAACATAATGACAGATTTTAAAGAAAAATACATAAACCCGTTTACCGACTACGGTTTTAAACGTTTATTTGGCGAAGAACCCAATAAAGATTTGTTGTTGGATTTCCTAAATGAACTTTTGAAAGAGCAGGAAGGTGAAATTACGGCACTTTCCTATTTACCAAACGAAAAATTACCAATTTCAGTTGGCGACAGAAGAGCCATTTTTGATATTTACTGCACCAATAAAAAAGGCGAACAATTCATTGTAGAAATGCAAAAAGCTGAGCAGAAATTTTTTAAAGACAGAACCATCTTTTACTCAACCTTTCCTATTCAGGAACAAGCAAGAAATAAAGACAGATTTTGGAATTTTGAATTAAAAGCAGTGTACACAATCGGGATTTTAGACTTTGAGTTTGAAGAAAGCGACCCTGATAAATACCGCCACGATGTACAGTTGACCGAACAAGAAACAAAAAATGTTTTTTACGACAAGTTAAATTACATCTACCTTGAAATGCCCAAGTTTCAAAAAACGGAGAAAGAATTGGAAACTCGCTTTGATAAATGGATGTTTGTTCTGAAAAACCTTCCAAAACTTGAAAGAATACCCGTTGAATTAAAAGAAAATATTTTCTTAAAACTTTTTGAAACAGCAGAAATAGCAAAATTAGAACCAGACGAATATAAACAGTATGAAGCAAGCGTAAATGCATACAGAGATATTATTAACATAAAAAGCACTTACCTTGAAAAAGGAAAGATTGAAGGAAAGATTGAAATAGCAAAAGAAATGCTACAAGACAATGAACCAATTCAAAAGATAATGAAATATACAGGATTATCAGAAAAAGAAATCAACGAATTAAAAAAATAACAAATGGTAACAGCAAATCATGGCCCACAGCCAGCTAGCGGTCATCTGGAGAAATGATTGGAAAAGGAAACATGCGAAACACTAAAAACCATCCTGCAAGTGGGCGGCTGAGAGCCATATTTGCGGAACGTTCATATCCAGTTGGTGGTTTCCAAGTGCCGAGATGCCGCAAGTGTCAAACGCAAGAAATACATTACCACCCAAATCACTTCACATAAAACCTGGCAACATAAATATAGTCTATCTCATTTTTGTATTGCAAGGTAAGATAATACAAACCCTTGCCTAAAAACAATTGCTCTTCTAACGAAAGTATAGTATTGCCGGCATCCTGTGCCAGTTCAACATTTTGCATGTACATGGATGAATCATTTAAATAATCGGTTTCACTGTTGCTTAATATTTTTAGCAAAACATCCTTGTCTTTTGTATTCTCAATCCTCGCATCTATAGTAAAAGGGAAGCCATTTTTTCCATCGTAGTGAAATTGAATATCTTTTTCCGGAGTGGAAACATTCACTTCGTTCCCTGATCGCAAACTGGTAGAGATGATGCTTTCGAGGTAGCTATTGGGGATAAATACATCATTATTTGCAACAATTGTTTTTTCCTTGCCAAACGAAGGCAGGAAGTGGTATTGATACTCCATAACAACAGCGCTAATTATAACAATTGCAACTATCGAAATGGTCACAGCGTGTTTTTGTGTGTACCTTAACATCGCAGCCATTATCGCTATAAAAAATGGTAGGGTAAGCTTTCCATTTCCGCTATCCCTGCTTGATGAATCTGCTACACTAAAAAGTAACTTCGTCCTTAGTAGTTCATTCCGGCACGCATCACATTCTTGTAAATGATTTTTAAATTCCTCCAGATCATCGACGTTTAACTGCTTTAAAACGGCCAGCTCGATGATGCCTTCTTTTTTTATTTTTGAATGATCCATGGCAATACTTTAATCAAATTTATTTCAATATTTATTTAGTGTTTCCAGCCGGACGATGATTTAAGCAATTCAATTGCCCGCTTTTTGCGCTGCCGGCATGTATCCGCATTAATATCCAATTCAAATGCTATTTCAACTACTTTTTTCCCTTTGCAATACTGGAATAATACATCCCGGTATTTTTCGGGTAGGGCTTCAATCTCTTTTTGCAAGATTTCAACAAAATCGTAATATTCAAAATCATGAAGAAATTCTTCAGATGTACTCTCTAACAGTTGGTCGATATTATCCTGGGTAATCAATCTCTTTTTTGAAGCAATACCCCGAATCAATTCATTTGCTTTATTCTCGCTAATCTTGAACATGTATCGCTTCATCCCGTTCCATGAATCAATATGCTGCTTGTCGCGGCATATTTTAACAAAAAGCGTTTGATACGATTCATTATAGGTATTCATGATCAGTTCATTGGTTTCATGCCCCGATAGCTTAATGTTTTTAAAAATCAACATCGCAAGGATTTTCTTTTTTAACCAACTGATTATTATGTTCCTTAACAGATTATCCAAATCCTTCCATTGCTTTGGGTTTTCTGCTTTAAGACCAATAAAAAAAGTATCGAAATTTATGTCAGGGTTATTATATTTCATTGATAAAAAACTGTAATCTTATCATCATCCAGTAATCAAAGATAAAGTTTTATCGCTATGTCCATTACCATTACATTCAGTAATGAGCCTTCAAGCCAAAAATGTGACAAAAAAAATAAAAATATTTTGTCACGTTTTTAAGTTCTCATACATCTCTGCTATTAACCGGACAGTAAAAGTCATTAAATTTCATTGCAAATGGAATTGCACGGCACACAAAAAGGTTAATAAATGTAATAATATGTAACTACGAAAGTTAAACTTACTAATACTTAAAACATTACTATGAAAGAGGCTACCAAATCTAGCAACAAAGCAATCCCATCTTTTCCCGGGAAAAGCAAAGCAATATATGCTGCCCTGTTGCTTATTATTATGACACTGGGTGCAAGCGGGCTACCTCATATTCCACAAAACAGTAATGCTTCCGATTCTACTAACAAATACTTATTGATCGAAAAGCTTTTGCTGGAATACGAAACCGATGGGGTACGGAGCGACTATGTTTGGCCCCCAATTTGGGATGAGTTACAGCCAAATTGGCAAGCAGCACCGCATTTTATTATTGTTACTCTTGCTGCCAGTCCACGTATTAATAATATATCACTTGAAGGTGGTGATTATATTGGCGGATTCTACACTGATGATAATGGGGATTTGAAGTGTGGGGGCGCCAAACCCTGGAATGACACCACAAATATAAGTATTGGTTTGCGTAAGGATGATTATGAAACACCTGAAAAGGATGGGTTTGTAAATGGGGAACAGATATACTTTAAATTCTTCTCTTGGACAACGCTTAAGGATTATGATGTTGATATAATAGATTTTGATGAGGAAGGGGCATATAGCGGTACAGATAAATGGGGCTCACTTAACATATCAGTAGTATTGGATATGCAAGCATTGGTTGATTTGGATTTTTATATCAATGCCAATGAAAACCCAATTTGCCTTGGGCATGAACTATACCTGAGTGCAGAAGAATTTGTTGGAACAAGCGGACCTTATTCCTTCAACTGGTCTTCCAATCCACCCGGTTTTTCGTCTAATCAAAAAGCACCACCGCCCACCATTCCTTTGGAAACAACTACATACTTATTGACTGTCGATGATGGCCTGTTTACATCTGAACATGAGTTAAGTATAATTGTTGCAGATGTTCCTCAGGCAGATGCCGGTGAAGATGCAACAGTTGCCGCCGGTGCCCCTTTCGCTTTAAATGGGACTGCCTTGAATTATGATGGTGTTTTGTGGGAAAGTTCGGGCGATGGAAACTTTGATGATCCAAATTCATTGGCCACCAGCTATTCTCCGGGTAACGCTGATATTGCAAACGGATATGTACAGATCAGCCTAACAGCGTTCCCAATTGGTTCGTGCCCAAATGGGGCCAACGATGATTTGACACTTCAAGTGCTTACCCCCTTAGCAGATGAATTGTATTTGAATTGCCAGGATTATGATTTCGAAAATGAGGCCTGGCTGCCAGTGCTACTTGACATTGAAACCGGCCCTTATTCATCTATCGGATGGTTTACTATGGGAGATGGATATTTTGACAATCCGGCTTCAATGCCTACACATTACAACCTTGGCCCAAATGATATTAATGAAGGGGAAGTAAGCGTGTTTCTTAAGGTAAACCAACCAAATAGTTCTGCTGTATTGGCCACCGTGATTTATATACCCAGGCAGCTTATTCAGATTGAGAATACCGGCACCAGGGGCATATCATCCTATTTGGATTTAAGCTCAGTAACAATGCCTGATGCCTTTGAACCAATCGCAGAATGCCTTCAAATAATTTATAATGCAGATGGTGAATCTTATAATCCTGCAACTGGAATAAATCAAATTGGAAACTGGTTATCGGAAGGATACATCACGAGTTTCGATTGCGATTGTTGTTTGCCCTTATATGGTGAGATGCTTGAAGATCGTACTTTTGAAGTATCCGGCCCCTATATTTATCTTCCTGTTTTATCAGATTTCCCAGTTGACATTCAATACCTGTTTGCTGGCCATTTAAATGAAATCCAATCAATTTACGATATGGGGACTGAAGAATATTGGACTCCTTCAAACCCTGATTTCACTTCTTTAGGACCAGGGAAAGCATACCTGTTGACAACTTCAAATTCAGGTGTAAATTTTACAATTGAATTCCCATCAGAAGAATTGGAATGCAATCCGTGGTCGCCAACACCAACATCTATAACACACACAATTTCAGTCCCAACAACAGCAAATCCAAACATTGATGGTGAACCAATAAGCGAGGGTGATTGGATCGGGGTTTTTTATATTGACGATGCAGGCGGATTAAAGTGTGGCGGGACAACACAATGGGAAACAAGTACCAATATTACTGTCATTGCTTATGCTGATGATCCCCTGACCCAAGAAAAAGAAGGATTCGCAAACGGTGAACAATTACGGTGGAGAATATTTAATTGTAGCGAGAGAGAAGAATATTCTGCCTACGCTACCTATGATATGGCATCACCCAACAATAGCGGTTTATTTTCGCCTTTTGGGGTTTCAAACGTTTTGACTTTAGAATCTGCAATTTGCCAGCAAAATTCCTTCACAACTGGGTGGAATGGGGTTTCATTATACATCAAACCAAATGACCTTTCAGTCGAAAATATTTTTGCCCCTTTTCAGGATGACCTTGTACTGATGCGAAACCTCACTTCGGTTTATTGGCCATCGGTTCCAGTTAATACAATCAACGATTGGGATATAACATCGGGTTATGCCATTAAGTTTTCGTCAGACCTTAACATCGAATTTTGTGGCGGACATTTAAACTCACGGGAAGTTAGCATAACTGCAGGTTGGCACTATTTACCAGTACTTTCAGAATGCCCGGTCTCTGCAGCCGAGGTTTTCGGTCTATATAATGATGATATCATTTTGGTGAGGGAAGTAGCGGGCACCAAAGTTTATTGGCCGGGCCCGGGTATTTTTACCCTTCAGGAATTGATGCCCGGAAATGCCTACATGATCAATACATCGGCAGACATTACTATTACATTCCCTGAATGTGCGAAGCAAAGCGGTGCTGATTATACCACCACGAACAATGTCAAGACTATTTGGGGTGACATACAAAATATGCCTAACGCACATTTGGTTTCAATTCCAATGCACATTGTTAATGAATTTTCTCATTCCGACCTGATCGGGGTTTTTGATGCACATGGGAATTGCTTTGGTGTTCATGAATTTTCAAACGCTAAGGAACCAGCGGCACTAATTATCAACGGCGACGATTTGGCAAGTGCCGAAAAGGATGGCTTCACCGAAAATGAAAGCCTTGAATTCAGGCTTTGGAAGGCAGAAACAGGAGAGGAATCAGTGCTGGAAATAAGCTTCGATCAATCAATGCCAAATCCCGAAATGATTTTCACCAATAATGGACTGTCTGCAATTACTGATATAGGATCTGTTGCCAATGGACTGGGGAACTCATTCAGTGACCTGGATGTAAAAATTGCACCCAATCCTGCAAAAGATAACTTTTTACTATCTATTGATACCGAAAACTTCAGTAAGGCAGAGCTTACAATTTACAAGCTTAATGGTCAAAAAGCTGACGCTAAACAAATCTCAGGCTGCAATACAAATATCGACATTAGCAACCTGGCCCCCGGAATTTATATATTAAACCTACAACTTGAAAACACTGTCATCAATAAACGTCTTGTAAAACATTAGTTCTTTCCCTCTATAGAATATATGTTTTACATTTGCTAAACCCTGCCCCTCTAATCGAGGCGGCGGGGTTTGCTTTTATTATTGCTGTTGGCACCTGCTTGCTTTTTTATACTCCAAACTTATAACCCATGCTTAATCCAATTTCTGTCAATCTTTGTTGATTCTTTTCAGGATAAAAGGGTATTATGCTATGAATAATAATTTCAGGGGCAACATATAAAATCATTTTGTCAGTTATTTTAAAATCCCTACCCATTTTCAGATTTAAACCTATTCCTGATTGATTATCAATGGTTGGTGATTTAATCGACATAAACCTTTGGTCATATTGTATTCCTGTAATCAAAAAGAATTGCTTTTTAAATTTAATCTTAATATTTATGGGGATTGTCAACAAATCGATATTCTCAGGACTTACACTCTTTATTACTTGTCCTTCACCA
>CAZBDF010000101.1:0-4785 GCA_964490385.1 uncultured Lentimicrobiaceae bacterium
GTGCGCAAAAAATCAGGTGCTAATATTGTTGGTTTTAAAACCCCTGAAGGAAAATACATTATCAACCCTACGCCTGATACCGTTGTTATTCCCAATTCAAAACTATTTGTTTTGGGTACTGACGATCAAATAGAAAGCATGAAAAAAATTCTTGGCAATTAGGAATAGTTTGCCGCTTATAAAATAATTCCCCTCAGTTTCTCATTTAATAGAAGTAAACCATTACTGCACCCTCCAATGAGCCACTATATTTTGGTACCCACAGACTTTTCAGATGTATGCCTGAATGCCCTTGACCATGGTGCTCAAATTGCCAAAATACTTAAAGCTAAACTGCTAATTCTTCATGTTATCAATAAAAATACGAAGGTTTATCTGGCAAGGATAAACCAGGGGCCTGAGTATGTCAACGTGAAGTTAAACAACCTGGCCGGGGATGTTCAAAAAAAATATGGGTTGGAGGTTGAAGTACTATCTCGGCACGGCTCAATATTTAAAACAATCAAGCAGGTTGGTTTAGAAAAGGGTATTTCTATCATGGTGATGGGCACACATGGAAAATATGGACTTCAGCACCTGGTTGGAAGTGCTGCAGTTCGGGTGATACTGGGTGTGGAAATTCCTGTAATTGTTGTGCAAAAAAGAATATTTGGAGAGGGAATAAAAAAGATTGTTCTGCCAATATCTTTGGATAATGATTTTCTGGTAAAATTGGATTGGGTTGTAGAAATGGCGGGCTTATTTAATTCTGAGATTTTGATTTTTCAGATGGATAGCCCGGATAAAAAGATACGAAGTGCCATGGACAATATCCGGAAATTGATTACATCGAAATTGCACATGGAAAATATTCCTTTTCAGCTCAAAGAATCAGATAAAAATGAAAACTTTTCGAAGGCCTTGCTGAATTATGCAATTGTTAATCGTGCCGATATGATTATAGTAACTCTGGCGAAAAACAAACTTGATCCCTTGCCGATGTTGAGTACTGAAGAAGAGATGCTAATTTATAGCTCCTCACAAATCCCCGTGATGTGCTTAAATCCTGCCTAGTTTGGATTAACTTAGGTTGAGAAGTAAAGCTAGTAAATTCAAAGTGGATTTTCCTGGCTTTTCAGGATACTGATGCATTTCCTCAGGCTTTCGCGCCAATGTGGTATTGAGATGTTAAATTGATTTTTTATCTTTTCTTTATTCATCAAGCTATAAAAAGGACGTTTTGCAGGTAAAGGAAAGTCTTTGGTTTCGATAGGTACAACCTTGCATTCAACACCAGAAAACTCATGCACTGCCAATGCAAAATCGTACCAACTTGCAAGCCCTTCGTTGGAAAAATGATAAATTTCGGGCTGATCAACCTGCATGAATTCGGGGAGCAAATCCAAAATTGTTTTAGCAAGATCACCTGCATAACTTGGAGTTCCTACCTGGTCGAAAACCACTTTCAGTTCGTCACGTTCCCGGCCAAGCCGAATCATTGATTTTACAAAGTTGTGCCCATATTCTGAGTAAAGCCATGAGGTGCGCAAAATAACGGATTTGCCATTTTCTTCAATAATCAATTTCTCACCCAGCCATTTTGAATAAGCATACGCTGATATGGGATTGGGCTGGTCATCTTCATTTATAGGCTGATGCGCCTCGCCATCGAAAACATAATCAGTCGAAATATGAATTAACAAACCACCAACCTGCTTCATAGCATTTGCAAGAATTGCAGGGGCTTCGCCGTTAATTAGGTTGGCAATTTCCGGTTCTTCCTCAGCTTTATCCACAGCAGTGTATGCAGCCGCATTAATTATACAGGCTACTTTGTGGTTGGAAACAAACTTCTTAACGGCGTCAGACTTAGTAATATCAAGTTCAGCAATATCGGTAAAGATGAAGTTGTATTCAGAGTAACTTCTATGAAGTTTCCTGATCGAATTCCCAAGTTGCCCATCGCTACCGGTGACTAGGATGTTTACGCTCATAGATAATTATTAGCAGGGTGTATGAAATTAGAGTATGTTTAAATGTCTGTTATTTAGCCTCGCTGTCATTAATGGTCATTAGTTTTACTGTCATCCATACGGACAAGTTTAGGCTACGCCGTCATTTATTGTCATTTGCTTCGCTGTTATTAGGTTTTGCTATTATTTATGGTTATTGTGACTGTCAATGACTGTCAATGACAACAAATGACCACTTCCATGAGGATTACGAAATCAAGCAAAAGATAACTCGTTGAAACATTATATGTTTTTCAAATCAATGGATTTGAAATATTCGATGGTTTTAACAAGACCTTCCCTAAGCTGGATATTTGGTTCCCATCCAAGTTCCTCCTTAGCCAGGCTGATATCAGGTTGGCGCTGCATGGGATCATCTGCAGGCAAAGGCTCGTAAACAATTTTTGATTCAGAACCTGTTAGCTCGATAACAGCTTCGGCAAGTTCCTTAATGGTAAATTCATTTGGGTTGCCAACATTCACCGGGCCTGTAAAATCCTCTCTTGAATTCATCAACCTGATCATTCCTTCCAGTAAGTCATCAACATAACAAAAACTACGGGTTTGCATACCGTCACCATAGATTGTAATGTCCTTTCCATTGAGTGCCTGAACGATAAAATTGGAAACCACACGGCCATCATTGGGTTGCATGCGTGGGCCGTAAGTATTAAATATCCGCATAATTTTTATGCGTACATCATTCTGCCGGTGATAATTCACAAAAAGTGATTCGGCACAACGTTTCCCTTCATCGTAGCACGCCCTGATGCCAATGGGATTGACATTTCCCCAATAATCTTCGGTTTGTGGATGTACTTCAGGGTCACCATAAACTTCACTTGTGGAAGCCTGCAGTACCCTGGCTTTTATACGTTTGGCAAGGCCAAGCATATTTATCGCACCCATTACCGAAGTTTTGATGGTTTTGATGGCATTGTACTGGTAATAGATGGGGGAGGCTGGGCAGGCCAAATTGTAAATCTGATCGACCTCAATAAAAAATGGCATCGTAATATCGTGGCGCACCAATTCAAAAAATGGATTGGATAAAAGATGTACCACATTCTGTTTCTGACCAGTAAAGAAATTATCAACGCAAATAACTTCGTTGTCTTCCTTAAGCAATCGTTCGCACAAATGCGATCCCAGAAATCCTGCTCCGCCGGTTACCAATATTTTCTTCTTCATAACATTAATTTTAAAATTGAAGTTTTAAGCTTAGCACCGACTTATTTAGCCAATAAACGTAGGCCAAAAACAATTACATCAAAAGACTAACTATGCCTTTTTCTCAGTGTCGATGCCAATGCAAAAGTAATCGAATCCCATGGACTTCATGTCCTGCAAATCATAAACATTTCGGCCATCAAAAATCACCTGGTTATTCAATAGTTTTTTTACAACGTTGAAATTCGGGAACCTGAATTCAGGCCATTCAGTTAACATTAATAAAGCATCCGCATCAATTAAGGCTTCATATTGATCTTTAGAATAATTTACAACATCGCCAATCCTGCGCTTTGCTTCTTCCATTGCTACAGGATCGTAAACATTAACTTTGGCTCCTGCCTCAAGTAATTTTTGAATGATTGTAAGTGCCGGGGCTTCGCGCATATCGTCGGTTTGCGGCTTAAATGACAATCCCCACAATGCGATGGTTTTTCCCTTCAGCTTATTGTTGAAATATTTGTTGAGCTTATTAAAAAGCACAGATTTCTGGTCATTATTAACATCCTCAACAGATTTAAGGACACGTAAGTTGTAGCCATTTTGGTCGGCAGTTTTTATTAAAGCCTTTACGTCTTTTGGAAAACATGAGCCACCATAACCAATCCCGGGGTAGATAAACTTCTTGCCGATCCGTGAGTCGCTGCCTATGCCTTTTCTTACCATATTAATATTGGCGCCCATAATTTCGCAGAGGTTTGCAATATCGTTCATAAAGCTGATTTTGGTTGCCAGCATCGAATTGGCGGCATACTTGGTCATTTCTGCTGAAGGCACATCCATAAATATTACAGGATGGCCGTTAAGGGTAAATGGCTTGTACAAACGCTTCATCAGGTTTTCGGCCTTTTCTGATTCTACACCAACAACAATTCTGTCGGGCTTGAGAAAATCTTCCACGGCTGCTCCTTCTTTGAGGAATTCTGGATTCGATGCAACGTCAAAATCAATTTTAGCACCTCTTTCATCCAACTCCTGCTGTATTGCATTACGCACCTTTTGAGCGGTTCCAACAGGAACCGTGCTTTTGGTAACTACCAGCATATAATCAGTCATGTTGCGGCCAATTTCACGGGCTACATCCAAAACGTATTGCAGGTCGGCACTTCCATCTTCGTCGGGTGGAGTTCCAACTGCTGAAAATACTACCTCTGTTCCTTCCAGGGTTGCGGCAAGGTCAGTAGCAAAATGCAGTCTTCCTTTCTCCACATTCCGGTTCACCATTTCTTCGAGGCCTGGTTCATAAATAGGGATGATGCCTTTTTTGAGATTTTCTATCTTCTCCTGGTCAATATCCACACAGGTAACATTGATGCCTACTTCTGCAAAACAAGTTCCTGTAACTAAACCAACATAACCGGTTCCAACAATTGATATTTTCATGGTTTTTATTATTATTTTTAATGTAGGGGCAAAAGTATGCAAAGTTTTATTTTTCCTTCGATAACAATGAATAAATTTTGTATGTGAAAGAATCTCTCAGTAGGCGGGCCGGGTGAAGGTAGATTGTTTGAATGTTTGAATCTTTGAATTGTTAAATTGTTAAATTGTTCTATTGTTGAAT
>CAZBDF010000101.1:4885-11977 GCA_964490385.1 uncultured Lentimicrobiaceae bacterium
ATTGTTGAATCTTTGAATCCTTGAATTCTTGAATCTTTGAATCTTTGAATTGTTGAATCTTTGAATCCTTGAATCTTTGAATTTTTCAATACTTCCCCGCTACATCTCCTCTTTGGTAATTACCCCTTGCTTGAGTAGTTCGCGTATCACAATTTCTGTCATATCGCTTTTAAACTGGAATTCGTAACGGATGTCCATCACATAGGCTTTAAGGCGCATTTTCATAAATGTACGGTTTGTTTTTACTTCGTTGAAAAACAGCACAACAATAGGTTTTTTTAGGTAAACATATTTGGAAACCTGGGCTGCTTCCAGTGCAATTTTTCTAACTGCTGAAGTGTCCACATCTATTGGGAGGTATATTTCGGCCACAACCTGACAGTCAAGTGCCCCTGAATTGGAATTCGATACGGAATTGTTCATCAAATGGGCGTTGGGGACCGAAACAACGGAATCGTCTGCAGTAACCAACTTTGTTATACGCAACCCAATTTCCAGCACCTCGCCATAATAGTTCCCGGTATCAATCTTATCGCCCACCTGGAAGGGTTTGTCGAAAAGTATGGTGATCCCACCAAAAATGTTTTTAAACAAGTCAGAAGCCGCCAAACCAACCGCAATACCAACCGATGCCATTACAGTGATGATGGTTTCTTTTGGTGGATCAAAAATGCCTTTTACTATGATAGTAATGATACCTGTCCAGATAACAATCCTAACAATTGGGACCAGGCTTTTAATTGTAATTCTGAAGCGGGAACTTTTTTCAGCCAGGAAGGTTAAGATGCTTATGATTAATTTAACCAGGTAGTATCCAATGATAATAAAAACAATAGCCCAGAAAATTTTCGAGAATGAAATCATTTCCAACGCATCTTTTGGTCGTTGAGTTTGGTCATCTACCGTTTTCATTAACGATGGTTCCGAAGCAGAGGCGGTATCAGCAATTGCCTTTGGTAAAGAATCCGCGGTTTTGTTGTTGGTGGATTTTATTTTTGTGGGCTGATCCGAAACAATGGATGATAGCTGATGTGGGTTTGTAATACTATCCTGGCAATATCCTGCAGGGAGCAGCATTGCTGAGACAGACATTATCAGTATTATAGCAAATATTTTTTTCATTATTGATGACGAATTAATTAATGAAATTTTTTGAACTTAAAAGTTGTGTAACCTGTTTGAAAATTACCGGGTTAATGTTGAACTTCTCCTTAGGCCGAATGAGCAGGCCTTTTTCGAGCATAGGTATCAAGGTGTTTCGGGCAAGGTGTACCGAGGTATTAAATATGGTGCTGTAATCCTCCAGGCTAAGCCCGTCGTGGATGAGGATAGCATGCAGGGTAAACATATAATCGCTCGAAAAGGCCTTTACAAAAGAGAGGTCAATTTCGGGTAGGTTAGCAATGGTGATGCTTTCTTCTGACACATCGCTGGTGGACCTTAGCCAAAAAAGCAGGGCCAGGCTAATATTGCCGTTGCATGTTTTGTTGAGGTCGCTGAAAAATTTCTTTCGGAGAAATCCCTGTTTTTCCCCTTCATTCATTTTAGTAAATGCTTTGTCCTCCATATTTATCTTTGCGGCTTCAAATATGATTTTATAGCCACTTAAAAGATTTCTACTGAAAATAATTTCCTCGATGGTTTTATCGGTCATTTTTAAAAGTTCAATTTTTCTAATGTAATAATCCGAGATGTGTAAAGCCTGGTCGAGGTACTCCCACGAGTGGCGCGTGTAGGCACTAATCCAAAGTGTCTTTCTACTGGTGTTGGCCATCAGGTCGAAAAATAATTTTAAACTCTCGAATCCACCAACTTTCTTTAGGAAAAAATGGTGCATATTTTCCAGGAATATGATTTTATAGCCTTCGCTTTCATTTATGTACTTAATAATATCCTCATTGTTTTCAAATTGCCCTACTTCGAAAAGTTTGCTGAAATACACCAGGTATTCCTCTAAAGTTACAATTTTTTTATCGAGGGTGTCCCTGATAATAGTAGTTTCGGTTTCGATATCCCGGATAAACTTATTGATATATGATGTAATGCCACTGCCTTTTTCACCAAGTATTGCCACAGATACAAAACGATCCTTTTGCCAATCTTCATATGCCTCCATTAGTATATCAATTTCAGCATTCCTATTTGCGAAAAAACGATCCTCATCCGTAGGCCTCAGCTTGTATAATCGTTGGTAAACAAAGGGTAATTTTTTGATATAAGATTTTGATTCGCGGATAATTTCTGAGAGTTCGAAAGAAATTTCAGTTTTATGGGCATGCATCCCAATCCGGCTCTTTATCTTGTTTACTTCAGCCTCCAGGACTTTGTAGTTTTTCTTTATCAAATACCCACCTTTGCGCACAAGGACTTTTGTTGTGTTTAGCGCATCCTGCCTTGCCTTTTTCGACCGTTCGACGGCTTTAATTTTGGCTATTCTGAGGTTTAACTCCAGGATATTATCGGTATTTTTCAGGCTTTGTATCTCAACATTAAATGCATTGAGGGCTTCTTTAAGTTTATCAAGGGGTTGCCTTTTGATTTCTTCGATGAGGTCTATCGATGTATCCAAATGGTTCAATGCCCTTTCGTAGCCCTCCGAGGCAAGCTCGATGGCTTTTTTGGCAGCATTTCTTTTTTCATCGAGCAGCAATACTGCCGATTCAAGGTTGAAATCACTAACAGTACCCAGCGATAAAAGGTTAAGGCGGGCTTTCTCGAGGTGGCCTTTTATAAAAACCTTGATTTCTTCAAGCTTTTGTTCAAGATGGGGCAAGGCTTCAAAATTGAGCAACTCGCGGGGAGATATTGTTTTAATTTCGGAATTCTTGATGCCGCGTGTATAATTTTGATTTTTGCTAAACCCTCTTTTGTCAGAAATATTTTCAACAAGGCTAAAGGTCTTCTTTTTTAACCTGTCAAAATCTTCAATGAAATTTCCGCTAAGCTTTTCGATGGTTTTTGTCAGGATTTTGTCAACCAGTTCAATGTTTAAAGTTTCCCGCTCTTCAATAAGGGCAGCCCTGGCCGCTCTCACCGAAGTGTTGGCTCCGGCAAGGCGTTGGTTCGAATTATTGATATAGTCCGCAAGCTGCTTAAAATTCACCGAAAGGTTGTTCGAAATAAAATCGCTTAGTTTATTTTTAAGTTTGAAATACTCATCCACCTCAGAATAATACAAGGTAGTAATTTCAATGTCCATGCACCAGTCGTCAAAAAGTGTGTTTGTTGAGTTATCCCACAGCATCAATTCATCAGCCAACTTATGATCAATATCAATGGTCTGTTGGTTTACTTCGCGGGCCTGATATATTGATGCGCTTAAGTCTATGGTCCCCACCATTTGGATGGCTTTGTCGAATGCCATAAAAACTTCATCAATAGAGTGCTCAATGGCCTCATGGGTTTTTTTCTTAAGCTCGCTATTAAGGGTTTTAAGTTCCGGAAATACATCGATGGTTGGAGGAGGGCTTATGTTTTCCTTGTCAGCATTATTTGTGTTTTCACCATAGGGCTGGTTCAATTGGGCGTAAAACCAGTCTTCCAATTGTTGGTCGGTGTCCCAAAGTTTTAGCAGTGAAGCATTTCGGCCTTCCATAATTACCGGGATATTTGCAATGGTCTTTTGCAAAAGTTGGGGAATCAGGTAAAATTTAATCATCTGTCTGTAAGGTATCCTGCGTTTTCGGTATTTGGTATAGTCGATGGGTGATTTCCTGAAAATCTTCCTGACAAAATTAACGAAGGAATGAGCTGTGTAAATTGTCGAAAGCTTTGTGTTGGAAAGTAGTTTTCTGATCAATAACAGGGGGTTTCCATGGGAAGTTAATGCATATTTTTCCTCTTTTTCTTTTCTTATTAATTTGTTTTGGAGTTTTGCTGAGAAGCTTGAATATGAATCAAAGTAACTGCTGAAGAACAAGTTTAAGGAAATATTTTTTGCAGGTTCTTTGTGTTTTTCTATCAGGTTTTCCAGCTCTTTTTTTCGTTTTAGGTGTAATTGGAGGGCTTCAAAAATATCATCCCCAGGATCTTCATTTTGTACAAAACTCACCTTCTCAAACCGATTTTTAAAAGAGCTTATAAACCGGTTGTTTACCTTAATAATTTCGTCAAAGCCTTCAAAAATTGTTCCCTTCAATTCGGTATTGAAAAGTTCATATACTGCCCTTACGTCAGGATCAGTTAGTTGTATCTTATCTTTCATTCTGCAAAAATCAGTTAAAAAATAAAAATAGTATTTTTTTTTAATATTGACTTAACATTGCAGAAATGCTTTAAATTTCAAAATACCTATTTTTGCGCACTTAATTTTAAAATTGATAAATAATGAAGAGATGCTTGGTATTGACTGGTGGTGGTGATTGCCCCGGATTGAACGCTGTGATGAGGGCTATTGTAAAACGCGCCGCACAGGAACAGGATTGGGAAATTGTGGGAAGCATAGAAGCCTTCAACGGAATATTACGTGAACCGACTGAAATAGTAATATTGGACGAAGAGAAGGTGGCAGGGATACATTACCTCGGAGGCACTATTCTACAAACAACCAATAAAGGAGGCCCTTTTGCCTGGCCGGTTAAAAACAATGATGGTACATGGAGTACAGTTGACCGCTCGGACGAGATGCTCCGCAAACTCCAGTACCTTGGTGTTGAAGCTGTAATAAACATTGGTGGCGATGGCTCGCAACGCATTTCAAAACTTCTGCACGACAAAGGGCTAAATATTATTGGTGTACCCAAAACCATCGACAACGACCTCACGGCGACCGATTCAACTTTTGGATTTCAAACCGCCGTACAAATTGCAACCGAGGCCGTGGATAAATTGGTTACTACCGCGGCCAGCCACAACCGTGTGCTGATCTTGGAAGTGATGGGTCGCTATGCCGGATGGATTGCGCTGAATGCTGCTGTTGCCGGTGGTGCCGAAATTTGCCTGCTTCCTGAATTTCCCTACCACATTGATGAAGTGCTCGAAAAAGTAAACGATCGGTTTAAGCGGGACCATGGTTTTGTGAACATCGTAATTTCGGAAGGTGCCCGCGCCGAAGGTTTGGATTATGCCACATTAAGTAACAAGGAAATTGGTTATGAAAATCGCAGATTAGGTGGTGTTGCCAACGTACTGATGAGTCAACTAAAAGAGGCCGGTTGCAAGCACAGCATCCGAACAACTGTACTTGGCCACCTGCAACGTGGGGGAATTCCTACTGCCTACGACAGGGTTTTGGCCACACAGTTTGGCGTTAAGGCGATGGAGTTGGTGCTAAAGGGTGAGTATGGCCGGATGGTTTCGTACCGTCACCCCGAAATCACTTCTGTATCCCTCGAAGAAGCATTGCAAAAACCCAATCTGGTTGAACCCGACACTGCCTTAATGAAAACTGCACGGGGTATTGGAATTAGTTTTGGGATTTAATTGTGGAAGGATCCTGTTTTGCTTTTTCTACTCCATGATACCCAAACAGCTTCTTGGTTTTGATTTGCTCTTCGATGTACTTAGGGACCATTTCCTCCCAGCCTTGCACGTTATTCCTAATCATTTTCAGGACATTTCGTGAATTGATGTAAAGCCTGTCTTTTTTCACATCCTTGATGTCGATGATCTTTCTGTTTTTACACAGGTAATTGAAAACATCATTTACATCATCCTCAAGCCGAAGATTCTGAGTAGTGATAAGGTTTACACCTTTTTTATGGTCCTTGAGCGAAACGGCAGCGTAAGCCGGATAAACATATAATTTCATATTATCAACAAACAACTTGCCGAGGGCTTCCAAAAGGCCTCCCTTCAGGTGGCTATAATATTTTTTGTCCATTACATGGAGGAAGGTTGGTACACCGATGACGACGCGGAGCCTATTGATTTTAAATTGGTTGAAATAGCCAACAAGGCGGTAATATTCCCTGAAATTGGAAACCATCACATTTTGCCCCATACCATTCAGGATATTAACCCGGTCGAGAAAGTCCCTTTCATCCAGGTCTCCGGTTTCCATCAGGCTGTTCAGGGTCATTTCACAAAGTGCTATGGTGTTCAGTTTGCTATAGTTTTCATCGCGTTTGAAAATGCTGTAACTCGACTTTAGCATGTCGAAACCTACATACGTAATCGGCCTGAAACTGCCCCTGAATGCAAGCACATTTTTTTTGTATAACATGTCGGTGGGCTGCTGTACATCGCCATTCCGGTCAAACATGATAGCTTCAGCCATTTTGTTTTTAACAAGTTGCACACCCAGCAACCTATTGTCAACATAATCCAATTCCGGCCCGCTCATCCTTATCATGCTTATTTCTATTCTATCAGTAGCCAGGTTATCCAGAAGTGATTGCAGGAATTGGTTTGGATACTTATAATAATAGAAACATGCAAAAATGAGGTTTACGCCAAGCACGCCAATGGTTTGTTGTTGAATTATGGGATCGTTTTCGAGGAGATTAACATGCACAACTACCTGGTTTGGTTTTGAGCCGGGTTCCAGAAGAAACTTCAGGCCAATCCACCCATGGCCCTGATTTGTTTTTCGGTAGTTAAGTGTTTCAACGGTATTGGCGAAAGCAAAGAATCGGGTGTCAATGCTACACTTGTCTTCCAACAAATTGGTGATTTCTACAAATTCAGTATTCAGCATCTTTTGAAGCCGGTGCTCCGAGACGTAGCGCCCCGGTTCGTTTGGGCTGTACATGGCATCACTGAATGATTTGTCGTAAGCCGAGATGGTCCTTGCTACAGTTCCTGACGCACCACCAGCTTGAAAGAAGTGTCGTGAGACTTCTTGTCCGCCACCTATTTCGGCAAACGAACCATAAATCTTTGTATCAAGATTTAACCTTAGTGCTTTTCTATTGGTGCTAAGAATTTCTCGTTCCATCTGCAAATATAATTTCATCAAAGATAGATGAAAAATGGAATTGACGTTTGGAGAGATAGTGATTGATTTTTCCGAATTAAAAATTTGTTCAAATCAAAAAAAGTGTATTTTTGCAGCCCATTTGGAGAGATGGCAGAGCGGTCGAATGCGGCGGTCTTGAAAACCGTTGACCTGCAAGGGTCCGGGGGTTCGAATCCCTCTCTCTCCGCCTCCGC
>CAZBDF010000102.1:0-6981 GCA_964490385.1 uncultured Lentimicrobiaceae bacterium
AATCATTTCCTATCTTTGCAAGCATATAATATATCATTCATCTCAACAAAACGCTCATGAAACAATTACTACTTTCTCTTGTTGCACTCATTCTTGTTTTTAACGCTCAAACTCAAGTTACAAATATTAACCCCGACCCCAATGGAGATCCCTGGATTGTTGGCGGCCTGCGTGAACTGACCCCGGCTGATTATGACATGCTCAACAAAGTGCCACAATGGAAGGCCAATAATCCTGCAAATACAAAGAATTTGCCGCTACAGGTTGACAACACCATCAATCCATGGTTCCGGCCTATATTCTCACAAAGCGGCGGCTCATGCGGTCAGGCCAGTGGCGTGGGCTATAATTTTACTTACGAAATTGATTACGAACGACAGGTTTCTGCCAATGTCTCCCAAAATCAATATCCCACACATTTCACCTGGGATTTCCTGAATGGTGGAACGGGTGGTGGCTCCTGGTATTTCGATGGCTGGATGATCATTAACGAGGCCGGTTGTCCCACCGTTGCCGAATATGGGGGAATGGCTACGGGTGGTGATACAAGATGGATGACCGGCTACGATCTGTATTATAACGCCATGTTTAACCGCACGCTCGATTTTTATGCTATAGATGTTAGTACGCACGAAGGGTTGGAAACTTTGAAACAATGGCTGTATTCAAGGGATGGTGGTACATTGCCGGGCGGTTTGGTAAATTTTGGTGCGGGCATCGGCCAATCTACCACGTCAACACTTCCTTCAGGGACACCGCAGGCTGGTAAACCCGTGATTATCGAGTGGGGAACCAGCTCCGACCATGCCATGACTTTCGTGGGGTATGATGATGAAATCCGTTTCGATTTCAACAATGATGGGCAATATACCGAAGACATCGATATCAATGGCGATGGCGAAGTGGATTTAAGGGATTGCGAAATCGGTGGGCTGGTCATGGCCAATTCGTGGGGCACAGGCTATGGATTTAGCGGCAAGGCTTACGTGATGTACAAGCTTTTGGCTGATCCCATCGAAGAAGGCGGAATTTGGTCCAACGCCGTTCATATTGTGCAGGCAAGGCCGGCAGCTGAACCCTTGCTAACTATCAAAGCTACAATCAAACATACATCAAGGAATAAATTGAAACTTATGGCTGGTGTATCTGCTGATCCCGATTCTGAAAGTCCTGAATACAGCAAAAGTTTCCCCATGTTTCACTATCAGGGTGGAGATCATTATATGCAGGGCGGAACATCAAATGCCTACAAGACCATTGAACTTGGACTGGATATTACTGATTTGTTAACGTATGTGGAGCCGGGCGAGGAATACAGGTTCTTTTTGCAGGTTGTTGAACAGGATCCTTATTTTGAGGGAGATGGCGAAGTGGTCAGCTATTCCATCATCGACTATACCAATGGTGTGGAAGAAGTGATCAGTACCCTGGAAAATATCCCCATTGCCAATAATGATACTACCCGATTGTGGGTAAACAAAGTTGTTGATTTTGAGAAAGTGCAAATTGTTACAGAAGAACTTGATCCTGGAGTAGCTAACGAGCCCTATAGTTTTCAGCTTGAAGCCACCGATGGCACAGCTCCATACGAATGGTCATTTCAGTTGGAGTATACCGAGGAACAGATCATCGATCCTTTCCCTGCCATATCTGCAAGCCAGCTTCAGCCAAGCAACGACGATGACGGTTTTGCCATGCAATCCATCGAATTTGATTTCCCCTTTTACGGGAAAATGTACAACGAATTGACCATACTGACTGATGGTGCGATTACCTTCGATGGAAATTTCAGTTACATCAGGGAAAATCCCTCGGTAATGGCCAACCGCTGCATTGCTGCATATTGTTCTGACCTGATGATCTATCCCGCGCTGGACGATGGTATTTTTTATGAAGGTGATGAAACCTACGCCACATTCAGGTGGAGGATGTCAAAGTTTGATAACCCTGCATTTTTTGTAGATGTTGCCACCACGCTCTACCCCGATGGAAGTATGCAGTTTTTTTATGCTGATGACATCACTCCCTCCACCGAATGGAGTTCGGGTATTTCAAATGGTGATGGTTCAAGTTACCTGATATCTTCCATCGCTGGTAATGTTGTTATTCCTTCCGGGTATGCGGCCCAGGTTGCATCCGAAGCATTTCCAATGGGAATGGAGATTAGTCCTGACGGATTGTTTTTTGGTACACCAACAGAGGCCGATATGTCGTGGGACATTACTTTCAAGGTGACGGATTATAACAGAATCTCAAATTTGAAAACCGTTTCCTTCAGCACCGGATGGGTAGCGATTGATGATCTTGATTTAAGTTCAAAAAAGTATCTCGAAGTTTACCCCAATCCTTTCAATACATACTTTGATATTCACATTACAGGTATGGAAGGGAATTGCCTGGTTCAATTGCTTGACGCTTCTGGCAGGGTTGTACAAACAGTTTATGAGGGGCAGGCTGAAAACGGGAATGTTATCAAATGGCAGCCAGATACTGATCTGAAATTGAAACCCGGTGTTTATTACCTGCATTGGAAAAATAACGAGTACTCAGGCACTGAGAAGGTTGTTTTTGTGGATTAGGACTGGAATATCCTGAAAATTATTTTTAGGAATTCATCAATCAAGCATCATATTGCTTGATTTCCTCGCGTATGATATTTTTCAATTCTTGTTCCGAAGGCAATTGAATTTCTCAATTATTGATTCATTTGGTTTTGAATCAAACCATGAATCTGATTGTCGTTGATCGGTAATAGATTTGGCAATTATCAACTGCCAGATTCAGAACTCCTGACCTGATACTTGTCTTACAACGACTTAGTTCGAATCCTTCGTAAATGTTCATGTCACACAATAAGGTAATCCATACGGACTAACTTCGTGTCGTAAGGTTTTTAAGAAATTGCTGTTTAAAAAATGAAATTAAAACCTTATTTCCTGCTTATTAACCTTAGTAGAAATTAAGATAAACAGATGTCTATCAAAGGTGCAGAGCACCGCAATATTTTGCTGATGGGGAAATATTACGGTACTCCGCACCTACTAATTCTTTCTTGGACTTCGTTTCTACAAATATTACCGGTGCTCTGCACCTGATCTTCAATGTAGGCTTTTTTCAATACCAAGTGTTCCGAATAATTAGCCTTTTCAGTAACTAATCCAGAAATGTTGGATGAACAATTTACCCCGCGCGTGCAGAATGTTTTTGGCCATAATGATCTTTGATTTTGTTTCCAGCACATCAAAATAATATTTAGCCTACTTTCCATGGTTACATCAAATATTTACTTAGCATTTCCTTTAACTCCTTATAATTATTAGCTACCGGCAGTTGGGGGTAATCATCAATTACCTTTTGTGGTGGGCAGAATAATATGCCAACTTCAGCTTTTAGCAACATCGAAACATCGTTGTAGGAATCGCCAAAAGCAATCACTTTATACTTCAAGCCTTGCAAAGCTTCAACAACTTTTCGCTTTGGGTCTTCCTGCCTGAGGGTATAATCAACGATGTTATCATCGTCGTCAATCACCAACTGATGGCACAACAAAGTTGGCCTTTGCAATTGTTTCATCAATGGATCGGCAAATTGAGCGAAAGTATCTGAAACTACGATAAGTTGTGATACCTCTTTTACCCAATTGATAAACTCCATGGCACCATCCAGCGGTTTTATGGTGGCGATTACATTTTGGATATCTTTTAGTTTTAGGCCATGTTCAGCAAGGATTTTCAAACGCTGTTTCATCAATACATTGTAATCAGTGATGTCGCGGGTGGTAAGGCGCAATTCCTTGATGCCGGTGCGTTCGGCAACATTAATCCATACTTCCGGTACAAAAACGCCTTCGAGGTCAGAACAAACTACGTACATATTTTTGAATGTTAAATTGTGAATTATTAATTCTGAATTTGATGAAAGTAGAATTCCATTGACGGTAAGGCTTTTTGAACTTCAATTTCCAAATTTGCACATCACCAAATTTTCAAATCAACCTAATACTTATTTTTCAAATACTCCTTAAACGCCCCATAACTATTCCCCATTTCGTCAAATTGTTCGGTTTTAACTTCAAGTCCTTGAAGGCTTGGAGGTAGCTCGGGGTCGAAGCCTAATATTTCGATGATCTGCTCAGGGAATTTTGCCGGATGTGCTGTTTCCAAAGATACGCAAAGCTGGTCAGGTGTATTCAATTCAGGATTTGATTGTAGGAAATTTTCCAAGCCAAACCATCCAACTGAACCATGTGGTTCGAGCAGCAATTGATGCTCATCCCAGGCTTGCTTGATATTTTCCTTTGTTTGTTTGTCAGAAACGCTGACGCTGAAGATTTCCTTTTTCATCAACTCAAGGTCAGGCTGTTTATGAACCAGTCCCTTTTCGTCCATTACTCCACCATACATTGCAACCAGGCGGGCAAGATTGCTTGGGTGACCCACATTCATTGCACTCGAAATGCAATTCTTCGATGGCTCAATCTTGGCGTATTTTCCAGTTTTCAGAAATTCAGGAAATTCATCATTTTCGTTTGTGGCAATTACAAACTTAGAAACGGGTAGGCCCATTTTCACGGCCAGCATTCCACCCATCATATCTCCAAAATTACCTGAAGGAACAGAGAATACAATTTTTTCATCAGATGAATTCATTAGTTGGGAATATGCCCAGAAATAATATACAATCTGAGGTATCAATCTTCCAATATTGATTGAATTGGCTGAAGATAAATTCAGGTAATCCAATTCAGGATCAGAAAAAGCTTCTTTAACCAGGGCCTGGCAATCATCAAATTTTGCATCCAGACCAACGATTTTTATGTTTTTGCCCAGCGTGGTCATTTGCTTCCGCTGACGTGGTGTGACTTCGTTTGTTGGAAACAATACCAGCACCTTGATGTTTTCGAAACCATAAAAAGCATTGGCAATGGCACTGCCCGTATCCCCGGATGTGGCGGTTAGGATCAGCAATTCCTTGTCCATTGTGGAAAGATAAAGATTCATCAACCGGCCCATCATCCGGCCTGCAAAATCCTTAAAAGATGCTGTTGGTCCCTGATCCAGGCGCATCACATATTTCCGGTCGTAAACGTGTTCCAAAGGGACATCATAGTTGTAAGCATCTTTAACCAGCTCTTTCAAAATGTTGTCAGGAATTACTCCTTTCAAAAATTTGCCGATGATCAGGTTTGCTATTTCATGGTACTCCATGGTGCTCATGGATGCAATTTCTTCCTTGCTTACCTGTGGAATAATTTTGGGCATATAAAGACCTTTGTCTGGAGCCTGGCCTTTGAGCAAAGCCTCATTAAACGGTAGCGATGGGGATTTAAGATTAGTTGAGTAAAATGATATTGGATTGGCCATAAGCTACCTCCTTAATGTTGATGAAGATGCGCCTCCTGCAGAAAATTCAGGCGATGTAGAAACAATCTTCTTTCCATCCAGCACAGATAGTGCCTGATCAAGGTCAGCGATAATATCGTCAGGATGTTCAGCACCTACACAAAGGCGGATGAGGTTTGGCGGGATATCCGCAAGTTTACGGCCTTCTTCGCCTTGCTGGGAGTGGGTGGAAATGGCCGGGATTGTGGCTACCGATTTTATCCTTCCCAGGTCAGTGGCGCGCCAAATCCTTTGCATGCCATCAAATACATTACGTGTGGCCTGCGCCCCACCTTTAACCCTGAACGACATCAGGTGGCCGTAGCGGTTCACTTTTTCGCCATATTGTTCATCATGTTCGGCATCAGCCAGCCACAAATACTGTGATGCCAGTTCATGCAATGGATGTGTTTCGAGTCCGAGGTAATCAACCTGCTCGATATGGCGATGTTGTTCCAGGTATTTTGAAACGGTCATCGTGGAGCGGCTTTGCATATCAACACGTGAGCGAAGTGTGCGTACATCATTGAGTGCCATAATTGCATTGAATGGTGAAATATTTGGGCCGTTGTCCCTGTTGGGGAGGGTTTTGCAATACATCGCAAAGTCTGCTTTCATAGCAGGATTGTCCACATTTGATGTTAGGTTTTTACGGGCAATCACGGCTCCTGCAATTCCAAATCCGCTGGTGGAGATAGTTTTTGAAACGGATTGCACCACGATATCTGCACCAAGTGCAATGGGCCTCATGAGTGCCGGGGTTGCAACAGTGGAATCAACAATCATTGGAAGGTTGTATTTGTGGGCCAACTCAATAACTGCCTTCAGGTCGAAAAATGCCTGGCCTGGATTGCTGGGCATCTCGCCATAAAGGAAGCGGGTGTTTTCATCTATCAACGATTCCCACTCTTTCATGTCATGAGAGTGGATTACCTTGCGCCACTCAACGCCCCTTTCACGGTCCTTCCTTTCGGCAAACTGCTGAAATGTGCCACCATAAACCTGTGTGGTTGCTACAAAGTTTACTGGTTTCGACTGGTCTTTTGGGTCGGGAAGCAGGAACTGGTCGGCAGCAGTTTGGATGGCCGCCATTCCTGATGCAGTTGCAATACACGATGCTTCCACATCTGAACCATAAGTTTCGAGCATGGCCAAAACGCCTTCGAGGTAATACATGCTGGGGTTGGCAATGCGCGAGTAACACCAGGTTGGGATTTGATATCCGAGTGCTGCTTCCATCTCATCCGAATCGCGATAAGCTTGCGAAGTGGACATGTAAATGGGTTCGATAATGGATCCCTGGTTGAAATCAAGTGCTTCCTGCATCGAGTAAACACCGTGTACCGCAATCGTATCGAAGCGGCATTTTTTCATTTCCTTCTGGTACTGCTGGTGCCAGGCTGCTGAACGTTTGGCTGCTTCGATGTAATGGTTGATTCCTTTGTTGCTCATAGTGAATATTTTTGGTTAATGTGTTTGTTCAGAATATGTTGGTGTACTTTGGGAATGAGAACAAACAAAGATATCTATTTTGGTGCATATTGTATCTATTGATACCGATAAATTAGATTATGACGAGAAATAATTGAAATGTGAAACA
>CAZBDF010000102.1:7081-11933 GCA_964490385.1 uncultured Lentimicrobiaceae bacterium
AAAGGGATGGGCTACCTCACCTGTGCATTCATCGGCCTCCAGGTAAACCTGACTTCAACCAGTACGCATGAAGAGGTTTTTGAACGAATCCAGCAAATTCCCGAAGTGGTCGAATGCCATCATATAACTGGCAAATATTCTTTGCTATTGAAGATCTTTGCAAAAGACAATGAAAACCTGAAGAAGATCATCGTTGAGAAAATTCAATCGATCGTTGAAATTGTGGCTACCGAAACCTTTATTTCGCTGGAGGAAGGATTTGTGCGGCAGTTGCCGGTGGAGGAGTAAATGCAAGAATGATAGAATGCAAGAATGATAGAATGCAAGAATGATAGAATGCAAGAATGCTTGAATGGTGCAATTTATCTTCCCGGAACAAAAACCTTCTGGCTCCCTACAAAACCATTACTAACAATACGGACGATATAAACTCCATGTAATCCGGTGGGCAAATCAATGGGGCTGGAGGCATTAATTTTTTTATTTAAAACTTGCTGACCACTGATTGAAAACAATTGAATTTCAAACATACCCTGAAGTTGGCTTTCTGCCGAAGGTTTAAATGCAAGATGTCCATTTTGATAGAAAACAAAAACTGGAGCTTCCGTCGGGTAATTGTTAATATAACTTGCATCATCCATAAAAAGCCACTCGTAAGCTTCTCCAAATTGTTCGCGCCATAGTTGTTCGTTATGCTGTCCGCCCTGCACCACTTTCAGCGCCATTTCATCTTCGCCAAAGCCTGCTGCGAGCAGGGTGTCAGTCATGGCCATCATTTGTCCCACCAGTCCGGAGCCTTCATCAGTCCCTCCCATGATGTAAATTTTCATGTCCTCCTGCTTGCCCGTGTTAAAGGTGAAATTATACACCGAATCGTTAAACCAATATGATGGGGAAAAAACACCTGCCTTGCCGAAGACATCCTGGTATTTCATGCCAATGTAATGTGAAATCAGCCCACCAAGCGAACTGCCCATCACACCTGTATGTTCTCTTTCAGGTTTGGTGCGGTAATGTTCGTCGATATATGGCTTGAGTGTTTCAACAATAAACTGGGCATATAAATTGCCATCGCCACCGCCGTATTGGGAGTTGGGCCAGGGAGTGTATTCATCAATTCGATCACCGCCGCCATTATCAATGCCAACTACGATTGGAACAGGTTTCCCTTCCTCATACATCTCGTTAAGTGTTTCATCTACTTCCCATTCGCCGGCAAAAGACGTGGCCGCATCAAATAAATTCTGACCATCGTGCATGTATAGCACTGGAAACGATTCAGTGGTAGAATCGTAGTTTGGTGGCAGGTAAAGCCAAATGCGCCGGTAACGGTCGAATTGTGGCATATAAAAATCCTCATCCATTACAATCACGTTTTCGGCTGCGGTATGGTTGATCCCGCCCGTGTCTTCCCAACTTAAAATCGTAAGTTCAAGCGTATCTGCCGTGCCAAAAGTGAAGGTGCGGTTGGGCAAATACTGGCCATTTTCGTTGCCTTCAACCGTATCCCAGCTTCCCCTGGTAAATTTAAACTCAATACTTCCACTTCCTTCAAGGATAATTTCGGGATGGCCATTTGTGTTTCCTTCAAGAATGTAATCCGGGTCACCCGGGTTCCATCCATTCAAATCACCGGCAATGTAAATGTTTTCTTCGGGTGGTGTGTTTTCAGGGATTTGGGTGATGATGATGGTTACACTTCCGGCTATCGCTACATAGCAAAATAAAGTCAATAGTATTGAAAGGCTGAAATATTTCATAAGGTAAATTTTTTTGTAAAATTAAGAAATTCTGTTGATTAATTATTTAGGTGGATGTATTATTTGCCAAATCCTTAAGACCCCATCCCCGCCCCTTCCCCTTAAGGGGAAGGGAGGCCAGCCGCACAAGCGACAGCAGTAGCCAGTGCGGTGGCATCCTCCTCCTCAAGGGGGAGTTAGAGGGGGTCTATGATAGAAGCCATATAACTGGAGTGGAAGGTAAGTTGCTAAACAATTACTCT
Source organism: uncultured Lentimicrobiaceae bacterium (assembly GCA_964490385.1). Lineage (GTDB taxonomy): Bacteria > Bacteroidota > Bacteroidia > Bacteroidales > 4484-276 > 4484-276. The sequence goes on from CAZBDF010000102.1 coordinate 9,084, forward strand.
GCTGATTAGATTACAGACAGGATGAAGTATCAGAATAAAAAAATCCGATTATTCGATTTTTCAATCAAATAACCGGATTTTTTTAAGCAATCAATTCGGACGAGCAAATCGAATGGTTTTACTTTTTCTTTCCTCCTCCATTAGGAAGTACTTCAATGACCTTCACATCATAGGAGCCTGTGAATGCTTCGCCATCATTGGTTGTGCCAGTCAGCGTAAGCGTATTTAGCTCACCAATGTTTAAAGGTAAATTCTTGATTTCTTCAATCAGGAATTTTGCAACGAAATTTCCCTGGTTGTCTGCTTTCCAATGGTCGATTTCGATACCATTTAAAGTTACCGATGTAGCCTCAACAGACCAATAGGCAACATCAGTGTGAACTGTAACTACCTCGCCTTGGTTCTGCAGGTTGAGCACATTTGGTGCAACCTGAATGTCGATGACGGTTTGGCCTGTGCTGCTCAATGGCACCAAGGCCATAAGAAGCAAGAATGGGAAAATAGCAAGTAATTTGCTTTTAGTAAATGATAACATTTAAACCTCCTTTTTTTAGTTAATACTAGTTTTAGTTGAGAAATAATACAGCAGCAAATGTAGTTCAACTACCATGGAAATAATTTACACGATTCAAGAAAAGTTGTATGACATTTTCACATTTATTGCACAAATTTTAAAAAGGATTAAAAATTTCATCGGATAGAAAGTGGTAGTATAATAATGAATTATGAAATGCTTATCTTTGGTTTTTATTATATAATACCGATAAGATGAAACCAGCAAAGTATTACGAGTTAAGTTATCGCGACCAGGTAAAGTGCAACCTTTGTCCGCATCATTGCATCATTGGCGAAGGTAAAACCGGGATATGCAGGATCAGGAAAAATATTGATGGCGAATTGTTTTTGGATACTTATGGGATGGTCTCATCTATTGGTTTCGATCCGATAGAAAAAAAGCCCCTTTATCATTTTTACCCCGGTAGGGATATTTTTTCGATAGGAAATTTTGGCTGCAACCTACGATGCAAGTTTTGTCAGAACTATCAAATATCACAGGATGTCCCCGATGATATTGACCTGAGTAAAAAGTACGATCCTGGGGAACTGGTGAAAATGGCACGCACCAAGAAATCGAATATAGGAATTGCATATACCTACAACGAGCCCACGGTGTGGTATGAATATATGATGGATATTGCTGAAATAGCCAAAAAGCAAGGGCTGAAGAATGTGATGGTAAGCAATGGATTTATTAACGAACAGCCGTTGGCTGAAGCGTTGGAAGTGATGGATGCCTTTAACGTGGACCTGAAAGCGTTTACTGAAGATTTTTACAGGACACAAACCATTTCCAAACTTGAGCCCGTTAAGGCTAGCCTGAAACAAATCAAGGCTAGTGGAAGGCACCTTGAAATTACCAATTTGCTCATTACAGGCCACAACGATGATCCGAAAGTATTTTTGGATATGGTCAATTGGATCGCTGATGAATTGGGTGAGGAAACAGTTTTGCATTTGTCAAGGTATTTCCCAACCTATAAAATGTCGGCACCACCAACTCAACCGGGTGTTCTCGAAAATTTCTACAACCTTGCCAAGGGAAGGCTCAAGCATGTTTACCTCGGTAACTTATCCACATCAGCAGGGCAGCATACGCATTGTAGCCATTGCGACAGGATTGTTATCGACCGTAGCAGGTACAACACCTGGCTGAAAGGACTTGACGACAAGGGGAGCTGTTCGAATTGCGGGCAGCAGGTGATTGAGCACATGTAAGTTTGGCACTTGGCGTTTGGCGTTCAGCGTTTAGCGAAAAAAAAGCTAAATTTGGAAAGCCCTTGAAAAATCCTGAATGAACAAATAATAAAACGTCTTTAAAGATGAAATACCTTTTTCTAGTATCTCTGCTTATATTTTCCGGGTTGAATGGTTTTGGCCAAAAAGTTAAAACCGGCTTTCCCGATAAAAGTTTTTATAAATATGGAAAGATCACATGGTCCGAAACTCAATTTGCTAAAGTCAAAAACATTTCGATAGTTGGTGATAGCGTTTGCTGTAACTATAGATTAAGCCAGCAGCCCGAATGGTTTGCCCTTGCAGATTTTGAAGAGTTGAAGGTAAAAACCGGTAGCAGGGTTGTGGCTGGTGCTATTTTGGGTGTGGTTATCCCCTTTATCCTCATCCTCGAAAGTCTTGTTGATAATGAGCCAAACGTGGACAATGCAGGATGGATTGCTGCTGGTATCCTTGCCGGTGGTGCTTTGATTGGAGGTGGGATTGGCCTGGCAATTCCGGTATATAAAAGCTATCCTTTGGATGGTAAGCAAAAAAATGGTTTAGCCTTAAAATATCGGGTGCAGTTTAATTCGAAAATGATAGGTGCCGGAGTGGAGATTTGTTTGTAAATTAAGCCAAGCAAAAGTTATAGTGAAGTCATTTATTTTTTACGGCCTAAAACAATGCGATTATTACAGGTATAGTTTTTACAATATTGGCCGTTTGGCCGGTGGGGTGGGTTTTGTAGTGAAGAAATACCTTTGAATGGGAGGTTTTAACTCATTCATAATGCATTCAAGATGTTTTTAGCTTCCTCCCAATCTAACAACCTTTCAGGGTTATCTCTAACATTTTTGAAACGATCCATGACTAATTTCCGGTGTGCCTCAGGAATAACAAAATCGGTGCTTTCCTTTTTTGAAGCATAACCAAGCAAGCTTTTAATAGCATTAATCAGGTTAACATCACTTACCTGCTTAATTTGATTAATGATAATTTCTTTTTGGGCGACTACATCCATGTTAATTAGTTTAGAAGTTGTTCCATTCAAAATGGAATTGTAATGGACAAAGT
>CAZBDF010000103.1:0-11902 GCA_964490385.1 uncultured Lentimicrobiaceae bacterium
TACTGTATCCTGTAGCAGTAGTTACAAACTCAACTTCCTGATATTGTATTAAAACTTCTTCAACCTGCTTTGCAATTTCATCAGAACGCTGGAGGGAAGCTGCATTGGGCAATTGTACATTTACAAAGAAATAACCCATGTCTTCTTCCGGGATAAAACCTCCGGGAACGAGGGTTCCAAAAATCCCTGCTGCAACAGTCATGATTAAAATAAACACCACGCTACGTTTCAACTTACGTGCAACAATGCCGGTAAAACTCATGTAGGCATCAGTACTTTTGTCCATCCCTTTGTTAAACTTGCCAAAGAACCAGCCCAATGGCCCCTTGTAAGGTTTTGGCTCTTTTAATAAAATAGAACAAAGTGCCGGACTAAGGGTAAGCGCATTTATTGAGGATACAATTACCGAAACCACAATGGTAATGGCAAACTGTTGATACAGCAAGCCGGTAATTCCAGCCATCGCGGCCACGGGAATAAACACAGCAATAAGCACAAGTGTGGTAGCAATAACCGGGGCAGTAACTTTCCGCATGGCATCCAGGGTTGCTTCTTTGGCCTTCATGCCTTTTGCAATGTTTACCTGAACGGCTTCCACCACCACAATGGCATCGTCCACAACAATTCCGATAGCGAGCACTAAGCCAAGCAATGACAAAACATTGATGGTAAAACCCAAAGCCGGGAAAAATATAAATGCGCCAATGAGCGATACGGGAATCGCCAGCGTAGGAATAAGTGTTGCGCGCCAATCCTGGATAAAGATGAACACCACCAAAATTACTAGCATCAGGGCGATGATCAATGTGACAACAATATCTTTTATACCGGCTGTAATTGGAGCTGTTGAGTCGAGCGATACATCATACCTTATACTCTCAGGAAAACTACTGGCCAGCACATCCATTTCTGCAATAACCTGATCAGCCAACTCAACAGCATTGGAACCAGGAGCCTGGTACAGCGCCACGATAGCTGCAGTTTGTCCATTAAGCCTGGGAATCATACTATAGGTTTCAACACCAAGGTTGATGGTCGCCACATCCCTTAGCTTAATCTGTGCCCCATCCTCTTGTGTACGGACAACGATTTCACCAAAAGCTTCAGGAGAATTAAAACGTTCGGGCAATCGAACAGTATAAGTAAACTCTGTGCCCGGAGGGGCAGGTTCAGCACCAAACTTCCCGCCAGGGACAATAATATTTTGCTCGTTGATGGCATTGATGATTTCGGGTACAGTTAATCCCATTTGCGAAAGCCTGTCGGGTTTAACCCAAATACGCATCGAATAATCTGCTGCGCCCATTACATTTACCCGGCCAATTCCTTTAATCCTTGCCAACTGGTCCTTGATATTGATCAAAGCGTAGTTTCCTAAAAAGTCTTGGTCGTACCTGCCATCGGATGTCAGTGTTACCAACATCAGAATGTTTGGCAGTGACTTTTCGGTGGTCACTCCATATTGCTTCACGGCTTCGGGTAACTTTGCTGTAGCTGCCGAAACCCTGTTCTGGGTAAGTACCGTGTTCATATCGGGATCGGTTCCAACATCAAATGAAACATCAATAACCATAGTTCCATCGTTAGCATTGGTAGATTTCATGTAGATCATGTTATCCACACCATTGATTTGCTGCTCCAATGGAGTAGCCATCGCCTCTTCAACATTCAGTGCATTGGCACCGGTGTAGGTTCCCCTAACCTGCACAATTGGAGGTGTGAGGTTTGGATACTGTTCAATGGCCAATTGAACCAGCGATACTGTTCCAACAATCACAATCACTATGGCAATGACCATTGCGACAATCGGCCTGTGGACGAAAAAATTTCCTTTGCTTTCAGCCATAGCTTTAGTCTTCGAGGTTAGTTTTACTTTCAAATACCGTTACTTGTGGCTTAACTACAAGTCCGGACGAAACTTTTTGAAGTGCATCAATAACAATTTTTTCTCCAGCCTGAAGGCCTTCTTTTACAATAAGCATATCTCCAACAGATTCGCCGGCAACTATCTGCCTGCTTTCAACTTTATTTTCGGCATTAACTATATAAACTGAATATTGACCTTGCAATTCCATCACACAACGTTGCGGTATCAATAATCCACCTTTAGCATTTTCCACTTTAACAACCACCTTGGCGTACTGTCCCGGTTTTAATAATTTATCAGGATTGGGGAATGAAGTCTGAACTAATAAAGAGCCCGTTTGAGAATCTACTTCACGGTTTATAAAATCTATCTTCCCTTTGTATTTAAATGTAGAACCATCAGCCAGGATAAGACCAATATTGGGAACTGCTGCGGTAATATCTTCTTCGGCTTTCGTGGAATTTCCATATTCCCGTGCCAAACGTATGTACTGGGCTTCCGCAAGGTGAAACTCAACTCTTACAGTATCAACAGTAGAAACCGTATTTAAAATTACCGGATTTGGATCTTGTCCGACAAATTCACCAATACGTGCTTTGGTCTTTCCAATAACACCATCTAATGGAGATTTTATCCAGCAATAACCCAAATTGATTTCTGCAAACCTCAGGTTCGACTCCATCGCATCAACATATGCAAGTGAAGCATCGAAGTTTGCCCGGGCAGCATCAAGGTCGCTCTTGCTTACGGCATTGATCTTGGCCAGGGGTTCAATCCTATCCAGGTCACTCTTGGTTTTTGCAAGGGATGTCTTGGCCTCTGCCAAATAGCTCTCCTGAGTTGCAACTTTCGACTGGTATTCCGATGGATCGATACTGTACAACAATTGTCCCTTTTTAACCTTCAAACCTTCGTCAAAGTGGATCCCTTCAAGAAAACCAGCAACCCTTGCCCTAATTGGAATATCGGAGTTACCATAAACCTGCCCAACGTATTGCCTGTAAATAGGGACATCTTTTTGGATAACCTCAACAACAGGAATTTCTGGTGTTGGAGGTGGCCCTTGTTTTTTTTCTGCGCATGAAGCAACGGTAAAAACGATTGCTATCAACAAGCTGAATTTAGGAAAATGTGGTGTAAATTTCATCATGTATAACGTTTTTGATGGAGTAACTAAATTTTCGCCAAAGATGCGAAAAATCCCGCTATTCTATGCTAATGGATTATTAACACCATTAGCAAAGCTATTGTTTGAACGAGAAGGATAAAGGAGAGCAGGAAGATTTTGTTGATGAGGAATTGATGTCAGATATCCGATCTATGATTTTTGATGTGAGATGTTGGTCACATAGATTAAACAACTATTATCTTACATCCATCCATACGGACGCCTCGTAGTCGCAGGGTCTCCTTCCTAGCCCTCCGCTTTGCTTTGGCAGACGGGGCAGTCGTTGGATACCTGATTTAAAAAAAAGCAATTGTGTACTTGCTTCAATAAAAATATTGCGCTATCTTTGAACGAAAACAAAAAATAACCGCCCCATGAAAAAACTTATTACGCTCTTTTTCACCATTCACCTTTCACTTTTCACCATTCACCTATACTCCCAGCCCTGCCTCCCTGATGGCATTACTTTTACCACACAGGAAGACATTGACGACTTTCAATTGAATTACCCAAATTGTTCGATAATAGAAGGATTTGTATGGATAGAAGGACCAAATATTTTTAACATCCAAGGATTAAACGTACTCACATCCATTGGTGGGTTTCTAGCAATTGATTCAACCAATCTTATTGATCTCAGTGGCTTAAATAATCTAAGCGAAATCGGAGGTGACCTGTTTATTGATGATAACATTGTATTGGAAAATTTAAATGGCCTCCAAAACCTGGAGAATATTAACGGGGATTTCCATATCGGTTTCATAGATGATTGGGAGTATGTGGGCAATGCCCTACTTAATGATTTAAGTGGCCTTATTGCTTTACATACTATTGGTGGCTCATTAAACATTGTAGGCAATACAAATCTGATTCTCCTTGAAGGATTTGATGCATTAACAATGGTTGGGGATGAGTTAGAAATCTATTACAACCACTCCCTGACAGCAGTTGTGGGATTTACTAACCTAACCACACTTAACGGAAGTTTGCGAATTTATGACAACAACAACCTTGTTGACCTGACAGGATTTTCGAATCTTAGCTCCATTACGCAATATTTGCACATTGGTGGGAATGATTTCCTGCCTGACCTGGATGATTTTTTTAACCTGAATTCCGTTGGAGGAACAATATGGATACACCATAATGATCTACTCGAAAATATTGAAGGCCTGCAAAATTTAACTTCCATTGAAGGTAACCTGCAAATTGATTCCAACCACTTATTGAGCGATCTGACCGGATTGAACAATATATTGACAATAAGTGGAAATCTGCAAATTATGGATATGGATTTGTTGATAAATTTAAATGGCCTGAACAATCTGAGCTCCATCGAAGGATCTTTGCACCTTAGCGATAATGATGTGCTCGAAAGTTTATCAGGTTTGGAAAACTTAAATTTGGTTGACGAGGGTATTGCCATAGGCTATCACCCCGCTCTTAGCTCTATCGGGGCTTTGCAAGCTGTAACTTCAGTGGGAGAATCAATTTCAATTTACAGCAATTATGTGCTTGAAAACCTTGATGGATTGGAAAATATATCCACAATAGGCGGTGGGCTCTATTTGTCATACAACTATGAGCTGGCCAACATTGATGCATTGAACCTAACTTCAATAGGATGGGATATGTGGATCATTTGGAATACTGCCTTAAACAGTTTGGTTGGATTAGAAAATCTAAGTTCCATGGGAGGATTACTAAAAATATATCAAAATGAAAACCTGATCAGTTTGGATGAATTAAGCAATCTGATTGAAGGATCAATTGAGGATTTAAATATCACCTATAATGCTTCCCTCGCATCATGTGCTGTTGAGAGCATCTGTGATTATCTGGCAATTCCAAACGGCACAATCGAAATTCATGACAATGCCCCCGGCTGCAATAACCAGGCAGAAGTTGAACTGGCCTGTGAAACGATTTCGGTAGAGGCGAGGGAAATTGAAGGAGAGATGATAGAAGTTAGCTGTGTTCCAAATCCACTTTCATCTGCAGCTACAATCCACTTAACCCTGCCTGATGCAGATTATGTAAAACTTGGAATCTATAACAATACCGGGAGAAAAATCGAAAACCTGCACTCGGGGTTTTTGCAAGCCGGTGAACATAGTTTCGTTTGGGATGCCAGAGGCCTTGGTAAGGGTATGTATTTGCTAAGGCTGGAAACGGATGGGATGTCGGTGAGCAGGAAGATTTTGTTAGTGAAATAAATTGTTGTCAGATATCCGATGTGTGATTTTTGATATGTGATGTTAGGAACTACAGATCAAACATCACACATCTCACATCTGATTTCTGATATCAACTAAGCTCACTTCACCACCACCTTTTTATTGTAAACCCATTCTCCTGAAACAACCTTCAGCAGATAAACTCCCGGCATAAAATCACCGAGATTGATCTGGGTTTTAGTTTCAGCAAAAGCACCATCAAAAACCATCTGCCCATTCAGGTTAAAAATCTGGACCTTGCTTTTTAATGGTAATTCCAAATGCAGAATATCCTCAGCAGGATTGGGATAGATTTTTATAGGTGCATGAATGGATTTTTCATTCACATCAAGCAGGATGTCATCTGGGGTGATTACACCTGTGGTATCACCATCTTTTACATAACCTTCAATATGCCAGCTATCGAAATGTTCAAAAGAACTTAATCCGTGGCTTACCTGGCCCAAACCGGCTGCATAGCTTTTACCAACGGCATACAAATAGCTCCATGCAGCATTCCCCATCAATGAGCTGCCACCTTCACATTGAACTAACATATTGGGGCCATCAGGATTGTTATCATTCCCAACCGCCATAACTCCATCAAGGTCTGGGGCAAAATACTGATGCATGTCAGAAACAACTTTGTAGGGTTCTAATTCACAGATCCCATAATAAACCTGATCGTCAGCACAAATGTTGTACAGCGTTCCCGGTAGCTGGTTTGCCATAAATTCGGGGGTATTGGTGTAAGTCACTTCATCGACACTTACAGCCGTATCACCAAAAGTGGCCCACGCTTTAATGATGTGCCGCACAATGGATACGCTGCTTTCGGTTTGGGTTTTTGATGTGATTGTCATTTTTAGGGTATAATAATCTGAATTGGGTGGTGGCCAGGATGCATCTAACGCGTAACCACGGTATTGAAAAACATCTCCAACTTCAAAATCAAAAATTCCCCAAAATCCGGGAGGTGTATTACCAAAGTTTCCTGTTTCGCTTTGCAGGCCTGTTAGTTGATAGTCATTCAAGTTTTCATCAGAAGATGGGAAACCCAGGATTCCATGGTTTTTTGATAGCAGGATTTCCCTCCCATTTGAAAGGCTAACAGTTTTGCTTGAATCAAAAACACCCTCGAAGACTTCTTCATACTTCAAATCAGTAATTTCAGCATTAATATTGTTAAGGGTATCGAAAAGCCATGTTTCACCAGAACTTGCCTTTGGCAGGATGACAAAACTTACCGTATCGAAAAACCAATATCGATCTTCGCTAATTTGATGGACCTCCTTTGAAAAAATACCCTGGAGCCCACTGAAAAAATAACCAAAATCATGGTTGTAACATGGAATCCAGGTAAGGCAAGTATCACATCGCTGCACACCGGTATTTAAAAAATAAACCTGATGGCCTGTTGCATCCGACACCGAATCAACTTTTACAGTTTGCTTGATAAGCCCTGTAGAATCATCAAAATAAAAATATGCATAATTTGGGTTGACCGGCTGCCAATTTTGGGAAAATGCAAAAAGTGGCAGGCAGAACAGTGCAAGTAGTGTAGCTTTTTTCATATCACGAGTTTTTTGAGTGAGTAGCTAAGAAGCTATGCAAATATAGGTAATCTTTAGGTAAATATTTAGGTGGATGTATTATTTGCCAAATCCTTATGACCCCAACCCCGCCCCTTCCCCTCGAGGGGAAGGGAGGCCAGCCGCACAAGCGATTGCAGTTGCCGGTGTGGTGGCATCCTCCCCCTTGAGGGGGAGTTAGAGGGGGTCTATCGTAAAAGCCATTGATAGGAATTGAAAGTAGCGGCTAAACAATTACATCTTTAGTAGATTTAAATTCGCCAATTACCAGCAATCCATACCATCCCACCCAATTCTTGTTCCAACCATTTTTTTTCCTCACCAATTTCTGCCACCTCATGCCCACCTCCACATAGTAATTTTGCTTTATCTCAAAAAGAGGTCATCATCGCAACAAGCAAAACCTAATAATCATGAAAACAAAAAACACAATAAAAATCGCCTGCCTGGCCACCCTCATCACTTTCCTGGCAATCCTTACTATCGATGCTCAAATTCACCTGCAGGGACTCAGAATCAATCACGAAGGCCTGGTCGCCTGGAATGCCGATGGCACCGGTGATGAAAGCCAGGCACAAGGACATCATTTTGATTATGGCAAATATACCTGGCAAATGGCCTATTATGTGGCATCGCACGACTACCTTGATATTGACCCCAACAGCGAGGCTGCCCTATGCCGGTTTACGGATGAAGTTACAGGTTTCCCAAATCTGAAATTTCAATTACACAGTTTAGGATATTCCATGGATCAACTAAAAATTAAATCCGGGATTTCGAGCTTAGGGAACAATGTACGTGGCAGGGATTGGGGCATAGATGACAGCATTCATTGGTACAGGCTCTATAGCAATACACTCACTATCGAACTTGTCGGCCAGCCCATTTTAAATTGTGTAATCGACACCAATTACTGTTTTGCAAACCTTAATGACGAAACCGCCAATTGGTACAGCTATACATCCACCACCTTTATAAATGACATTTCCATCAATAGCACAGCTGATGCCCAAATTATAGCCAATGCTTTTTTGAGTGATCTCAATGGCCGCCCTGTTAAACTTGCAATTGAAGGCAGGATAACAAAAGGAGAAACGCTTGAGAATGGCCGTGATGGCACCTTTCATGAAATAAATAGTGGAACGCTATGCCCGGTAGAGCTTGAACAGGCACATGCAACAACAAAAAAAACATCTTTCAAAACAAAACAATTAGCCTCAAAAACCGAAAAAACCTTCAACATCAATAAATATGAAATGAGATCACTTATAAAAATATCCGCCAATCCAAACCCTTTCAGGAACAATTTGAATGTTCTTGTTGATTTAAACAAGGCTGAAAATATAAAACTGGAAGTTTATAACTTCGTTGGAACCAAAATTACCAGCCTGGCATATGGCAAATATCAAAGTGGCAAATATGAGTTTAACTGGAATGCCGGCGAATTACGGGAAGGAATATATTTTATCCGCGTGCACGCCGGTGATGCTACTATTACCAGGAAAGTCGTTAAAACAAAATAACCAATTTTAGGGCTAAATATTATTTTGATGTGCTAATGATGAAATAATATTTATTTATGCCAAACTTGTCTGCCCGTGCTAGTGGATGGATCCTGAATAAAAAAATCTTCTGGTTGCTTCTTCATACCAAATCTCAGAAATCAAACTAGCATCAATTTGCCTAAAGTTCTGAACCTTGCTAATAACATGAATAAGGTGATAAGGTTGATGATTCATGGGGCAAGGTTTTGTACTAAGGTTGAAAAAAAAAGAATAAGGTCTTAATTTTGTGGGCTACTTGTTGCAATTTAAAAAAACCTTATTTTGGCATCAAGTAAGGAGGAGGAATCTAATAATTATTACAGACCGTTTTTTATCCCAGCATATCAAAATAATATTTTGCCAATTTTAGAACAAAATGATAAGTTCGTGTGTTTTATTTAGTTTTACCGAAACTATTATTCACTATAACACCGAAGCAAGGCCATGAAATCATATTCAATTCAAGATATCAATGAGGTACTAAAAGGTGAGCTAACAGGATCAAGCGACCAGCAAATTACCGGTCCTGAACAAATCGAAAAAGCCACCAACAATCACATCACCTTTATTGGAAGTCAAAAATACCTCCGTCTTTGGGAAACTTCCCTGGCCTGTGCAGCAATTGTGGATGAAAAACTAAACATCGAACCCGGCGAAAACCGCGCATTGATCAAAGTTAAAAATGCCGACCTCGCCATGGCAAAGCTCTTGGAGCTTTTTGATCCCGGCCCACCAAAGTTCGATATCGACATCCATCCAACAGCAGTTGTCCATGAATCAGCAACAATTGGAAAAAACGCTAAGATAGGAGCTGGTTGCTACATTGCCAGGGATGTTGTTATTGGCGATGATGTAATTTTATATCCAAATGTCAGCATTTTCGATGAAACAAAAATCGGTGCCGGAACAATTGTTTGGTCCGGTACTGTTATTCGCGAGCGCTGCGAAATTGGCAGCTATTGCATTTTCCACATCAATGTAAGCATTGGCGCCGATGGTTTTGGCTACCGCCCTGCCGAAGATGGCCGGGGGTTGGTAAAGATCCCTCAAATCGGAAATGTTGTAATTGGCAATGGCGTAGAAATCGGAGCCAACTCATGTGTCGATCGTGGCAAATTCAGTTCAACAATTATCGGTGATGGCTGCAAAATTGACAATCTTGTGCAAATTGCACATAATTGTGTGATGGGACGTTCATGCATAATGGCCGGTAGTAGCGGCCTTGCCGGCTCAGTCACCCTGGGCGATGGGGTGATTATTGGCGGAAGCGCATCCATAAAAGATCATACCACTATCCACTCAGGTGCAGTTGTAGGTGCAGGCTCGGGAGTTATGAACGATGTCCCTGCCGGCAAAACTTTTTTGGGCTACCCTGCCCACGAAGCCAAAGAAACCCTCAGACAGTGGCTGGCCCTCAGGAAACTTGGGAGGGGGTAGCGGTTTTTGCGTTGCGCGTGCCGAAGCGAAGCTTCGAGCATGCACGACCGAAGGTCGGCATTTGGCGTTTCACGTTGCGTGTTTTGTGCTTTGAATTTCCCATCTGTCACCCGTCATCTGTCATCTGTCACCTGTCATCAGTCCAATGTCAATAAGTTAAGATGATGTTGTGAATTTATGATTGCCGATTAACGATTTTTGATTTAGGATGTCCCTGGTTATTACCTTACATTAAATCAAAAGTCAGTCCCGCAGGTGCGGGATTAATCATCAATCGAAAATTAAATTCGTAACTAATTGACATTGATCACCCGTCACCAATCATCGGTCATCCGTCATTATGTTTCGTATTTCCATCTTTCCATCTTTCCATCACTCCATTACTCCATCTTTCCATCACTCCATCTTTCCAATCCTTAACATTCAAATGACTATTTTTGAACCCTCAATAAAAAGCTAGCGTTGATGATGAAAAGATCCTATTTCATTTTGATTGTAATTTCTGCACTCTTTGTTCAATCCCAATCATTTGCGCAAAAGATTGACACCGTTTATCATATCAATGGCAACATACTAACCGGAGACCTAAAAAAAATGGTTTATGGTGTTGCCACCTGGAAAATGGATGGCATGGGAACCATCGATCTGGAAGAAGTGAAGATCAACACCATCAAATCCAAGAAACTTTTTGAAATAAAACTGAAAAATGGCTTCATCTATTTTGGATCCTTCGATACCTCAAGCATTGCCCGGACTGTAAACATTGTAATGCACAATAACAGGGAATTGATAAACGTCGATGAGATTGTAGAAATTTATCCTATCAGGAGGAATTTTTGGATGCGCACCAGCGGAAACTTTAGCCTGGGCGCCAATTTCTCGAAAGGTAGCAATGTGGGTACAATTGTATTATCAGGAAACCTTGATTACAGAAAACGAAATTCATATTTTAATTTGACCTGGGACGACAACAATACTTACCAGGGCGACACACTTAGTTCCAGTAAAGCTGATATTACCTTGGCCTGGCAGCGATTGTTAAAAAAGAAATGGTCAACTCAGTTGGCAGTAGGTGCCACCCAAAATACCGAACTCGGGACAAAACTCAGGATCGATTTAAGCATGATTGGCCTTAGGGATCTCGTTTACAATAACTGGAACAGATTGTATGCCGGCGCAGGATTAAGTGTTGAACGCGAAACTGCCCTGGATGATTCAGGCAATAGCGAAGACCTGGCCGGTTTGGTCACAGTTGTGTGGAAAGTTTACAAATATACCATTCCAAAGATGTGGGTCGATGCCAATGTAAGTTTACTACCCTATTTTACCGGCCAAAGCAGATACCGGGTAGTTTTTAACCTGAATCCAAAAGTGAGCATCTTTAACGATGATTTTAAAGTAGGCTTTAAATTCTACTACAACTACGACAGCCGGCCACCCTCAGAAGCTGCCTCTAACAATGACTATGGCGTGAACCTTGAGTTGACGTATTCGTTCCATTAAAAGCCTCCCACAACGTGTTTATTTAGCTGGTACTGAAATGGGATGAATCTATCGTTCAAGTAAGTTCAATTGTGTGATTTAGCTTCGCTGTCATTAATTGTCATTTGTGCTTCGCACGTCATTTTCTTTACATTTAATGACAATCAATGACCACTTATGACCATCAATGACGTTTAATTGAAAAAAGAATCAATTCTAGCAAATCTATCAATCACCTAAACAATTACCTCACAACAGACGTTGATCCTTTTTTGTATTTGTAGTTTTTTTATTTGGGCGGCTTGCGGGCTTTCCGTTTGTAGTTGCCTCAGGCCGGCTGTTTTTTTGTAAGCAGCCTATGGGCTTCCGCTGTCAGCCATAGCCAGCCAACAAAAAAATCTGCCGCCCTTTCAGCAAGCTACCACTCCAATCCCTGCCGCAGTGTCAGTTGGATGACAAATATTCCTCTCGGTTTTTAGAATAGAATAATCCATAAATAATGAGTCCCGAATTTTTTGCACAGTCAATAATATTACGTCCCTAACGGGACTCGTGGTTTCATTACCTTGCATTTTCCTATAAATATAAAGTCCCTA
>CAZBDF010000104.1:0-292 GCA_964490385.1 uncultured Lentimicrobiaceae bacterium
GTTAATTTTGTTTGAGTTCTCAATAGCTTTTACTGAATTCCGAATTAATTCTTTGATGGCCTCCGCAAATCGACCTTCATCAATATTTAATGAGGGTATTTCTTTGTCCAGTATTTTTTCAATATGTATGTTATTCAAATTTTGTTGCGCTAACCAAACTTCGTCCTTTACTATCTTATTAATACTACAGTTTACTCTATCAATATGAAGTGGTTTCCCAAATTGTTTAAATTCATTAATCATTGATTTCAGGTTTACAGTAGTTTTTCTTAAACGCTCTTTAATCTTTCTA
>CAZBDF010000104.1:302-11893 GCA_964490385.1 uncultured Lentimicrobiaceae bacterium
CAAATATCAAGTGAAGCCACGATGCCTAGTCCATATTCGATCCCATCATAATTTGTGGCTTGATTATTAATTCTATGAGCTGCCTTTGCTGAAATAGATTTTATTTGTTTTTCAAATTTTTGATATAATCGTGCATTTTCTATTGCCAGTGAAACTACATTAGTAATTATTTCAAAAATTATTTCATCATCATTACTAAACTTAAAATTACCTTTTTTGGCTGATTCATCTTTTTTATTTTCAACTTTAATAACACCAAATATCTCATCCTTGATCTTTAAAGGCATTACAATTAGGTTTTTGAATTTATATCCTATCACTTCCCATTGTTCTTTGTCATGCTTCCCTGCCCAAATTGGTTCACCATTATTTTTTCTTAGATTTTTGAGTTCTTCTGGTGATTTAATATTAAATTTATTTCCTGTTTGATAAATATAACCCGTTAAGCCCTCTCCGGTCTTGTATTGGGCTTTTCCAACAAGCTTTTTTGCAAAACCTGACCCAGCAAGCATAGTGACGGTTTCTGGATTACCTTCCTTATCTTCTAAAAAAATTGAACAAACTTCTGCATCAAGTAAACGCATTACCAAATCTACAATTTTATTTAAGAGATCTTTTAAATCAAATCTCCCAACTAAATCATTAGTAATTTCAGATAGAACATTGTTTATATTTGGATTTTTCATAATGTTACAATTATAGCATTAAAAAATTACACAAATATAAACAATAATTTTTGAGCCATTGATTAAAAAACAGAATAATAATTATTCATTAGATACTACCTCAAGTTTCAAGCTCGAATACGCCTTCTCAGCGGCAATTTTTTCGGCACCTTTAATGGAGAAATCCTGGCCGGTGGCAGCCATTTTTTTATCAACCATAACTTCAACCAGGTATTGCTTGTTGCAGCCCTGGCCCACTTCATTTTTCACTTTAAATTCGATGATTTTCCGTTCCTTTTGCGACCATTCGATCAATTTACTTTTGAAATTAACCTCTGTCCTTTCCAACTCATCAATGTCGAAATGAACATTAATGATGCGGTTAATAATAATTTTTTTTGTGAAGTTGTACCCCCGATCGATGTATAGGGCACCTATAAATGCTTCAAAAGCATCGCCCGGCATGGAGCGGTAAAAAGCTCTCGAATCCTGGTTTGATTGAATAAACTGGTTGAGGCCAAGTTTGCGCGATAATTTATTCAATTGGTCGCGGCTCACTAGTTTCGAGCGCATTTCGGTAAGAAAACCCTCATCTTTATAAGGGAACTTTTTAAACAGATAATCGGCAACTATTGAACTCAATACGGCATCTCCAAGGTATTCGAGCCTTTCGTTGGAAAGCTTGTGGCCATTATGCTCCTGAGCAACCGATTTGTGCAAAAAGGCAAGTTTATAAAGGGAAGTATTGTTCGGGTAAAAACCGAAAATATTTTTAATGGAAAGAATAAATTCTTTATCAGAAGAAAGGAAGACCTTGATTAATCGGCTTAGGATCAAAATCTGTTCATTTTAATCAACAAACTTTTTAACAGCAATGGATGTGTTGTGCCCGCCAAATCCAAAAGCATTGGTTAAGGCAACATCAACATTCCTGCTTTGAGCCTTATCGAATGTAAAATTCAATTTATTATCAATGTCAGGATCGTCGGTAAAATGATTTATTGTAGGTGGAATAACACTGTTGTTAATTGCAAGTATCGTGGCAATGAGCTCAACGGCTGCCGCAGCACCCAATAAGTGGCCATGCATCGACTTGGTAGCATTCAAATTCATTTTGTAGGCATGATCACCAAACAAGTTGATGATTGCTTTTGGCTCGGCAATATCACCCTGTGGAGTTGATGTACCATGTGTATTGATGTGGTCAACATCTTCAGGCTTCAACCCAGCTTCCCTCAGGGCTTCCTGCATTGCCAGCATAGCGCCAAGGCCATCAGGATGAGGTGAGGTAATGTGATAGGCATCTGCTGAACTTCCGCCACCAACAATTTCGGCATAAATTTTTGCCCCGCGTTTTTTAGCGTGTTCGTATTCTTCAAGGATAACTGCTCCACCACCTTCGCCAAGAACAAAACCATCACGGTCTTTATCGAATGGCCTTGAGGCTAATTTTGGTTCGTCATTCCTTGTAGAAATAGCATGCATGGCGTTGAACCCACCAATGCCTGCCGGATTTATACCTGCTTCTGAGCCACCACTAACAAATGCTTCGGCTTTGCCCAAACGGATATAGTTAAATGCATCGATAATTGCATGGCCCGATGAGGCACATGCCGATGTTGTCGCATAATTAGCCCCTCTAAAACCATATTTTATCGAAATATGCCCAGCAGCAATATCACCGATAATCTTAGGGATAAAAAATGGGTTGAATCTGGGTGTTCCATCGCCCTGGCCAAAATTTACCGCTTCGTTAAGGAAAGTAGTAAAACCTCCGATACCGGTACCATAAATTACCCCAACCCTGTTAAGATTAATCCCACTATCCAAAATGCCCGAATCAGCAATCGCCTGATCAGATGCAATCATTGCAAACTGCGCATACGGATCCAGCTTCCTGGCTTCTTTCCGGTCAAAATAATCAGTGGGAATGTAATTTTTTACCTCGCAGGCAAATCTGGTTTTGTGCAGGGATGCATCAAAACGGGTAATCATATCAGCACCACTAACTCCATTAAGCAAACTGTCCCAAAATTCATTAACAGTACTACCTAATGGAGTTATAGCACCAATACCGGTTACAACTACTCGTCTCAGATTCATGGTGAAAAAATTAATTAACCAGCGTTGGAGGTGATGTATTCTACTGCTTGACCTACTGTTCCAATTTTTTCGGCTTGATCATCAGGAATTGCGATATTGAATTCTTTTTCAAATTCCATGATCAGCTCAACTGTGTCAAGTGAATCAGCACCTAAATCGTTGGTGAAACTTGCTTCTACTGTTACTTCGTTTTCGTCAACTCCTAATTTGTCAACGATAATTGATTTTACTCTTGTTGCAATATCAGACATAATTACTTCTATTTTAGTTAAACAGGGCGCAAAGAAAATAATTTTATCACTTACAAACAAGACATTTTTATTAAACTTTCAATTCTTTTAAAGTTAAATTATAGATTAACAGTTATTTAATAACTAACTTATGGATTTGAACACTAAATATTATCAGGTTTATGCGACGATTTTTTTCAAGGAAAGTTCGATTTGTTCAAACAAATGATTTCCTTTGATTGGTTCTAAAAACAGCAGTAGATGAAAAGAATAGCCATTTTTGCCTCCGGTAGTGGCACCAATGCCCAAAATATTATTGAGCATTTTAAGGATAAACCTGATATTGAAATTTCACTTGTATTGTCCAATAAAAAGGATGCAAAGGTATTAAGCAGGGCCAAACAGTTTAATGTCCCCACTTATACTTTCGACCGGACTACTTTTTACGAATCTTTGGATGTGCCTGAAATGTTATCCAGGGAAAAGATTGATTTAATTGTCCTTGCCGGTTTTTTATGGCTGGTGCCAATTAATTTAATCAAAGCCTTCCCCGGGCGCATCATTAATATCCACCCTGCTTTGTTGCCAAAATATGGCGGTAAAGGGATGTATGGGATGAAAGTGCATGAAGCTGTCATTGAATCAGGTGACCGGGAAAGTGGGATTACCATTCATTATGTAAACGAAAAATATGATGATGGGGCGATAATTTTCCAGGCTAAATGCCCAATTGAAGAGAGCGATACACCCGAAGTGCTTGCCAGAAAGATTCATAAGCTGGAGTATGAAAACTTCCCGATGGTTATCGAAAAGCTTTTAATCCAAACTTAGTCCACAGGCAGCTTCATATGCTACCATGATAATCAGTGTGAACCTTCTTTGTTAGTTGATGGGGATTTGAATACTCCTCACTAGCTGCAAGGAAATAGATCAGGCATAATGCCCGTAATAATCGGTTTCGGGCCGGCGGGTTTTTATATTTCCCAACACTTCCAGCTTCTCCTTATCATCCATCCGCCACCAGCTTTTCGCTTCTTTTTTGGTGCGCCTGCACCCAATGCAAACTTGATTGTCATCATACTGGCACACTTCAATACAGGGATCTTTTATTTTTGTCATTAACAAAGGTTTTTATGGGAAATTGTTTAGATGATTGATAAATTTGCTTGAGTTAAATCTTTTTTCAATTAAATGTCATTAGTGGTCATTGATAGTCATTAATGCCAAAAAAAATGACGCGCGAAGCGCAAATGACATTTAATGACAGCGAAACAATATGACACAACTGAACTTGCTTAACCGATAGATTTTGTCTTATTCCAGTACCAGCTATATAAATACTATTAAATATAATTGGATGATTACATCAGCAAGGTCAATGTAACACAATTCAACGTATCATTGTTCAAAGGGGAAAATGTATTTAAAATAGGGCTTAAATCGAACTATCAATGTAACGACCTTTCGTGTCAGCCGTCTCTATTTTTTAGCTTGTCATAATATTGAATAACTGTTTTCCCGTGAAATTGTTTAGTTTTGTTGAGAAAGGAGTATTTAGCCATACTCGAAAATTTCATAAGCTTTAAACTTATTTTAAGCTTCATCAACAATGAAACAAATTTACGATCCGTTAAATAACATTGTTAATTGGGAAAACAAGACAATATTAATTGTTGAAGACGTTGAACCGAATTACTATTTGCTAAAAAATTCGTTAAAGAAAACCAAAGCAAAAATTGTATGGGCAGCTACCGGGGATGAGGCTATAAACATGTGTAAAAATAATCCTGACATTGATATCGTTCTGATGGATATTCACCTGCCCGATATCAGCGGCCATGAAGCTGCCAGGAAAATTAAAGCACTAAGAAACGAAATAACAGTTATTGCGCAAACGGCATTTGTGTTTTCGGGTGAACGACAAAAGAGCATTGATGCGGGCTGCGACGATTATATTGCCAAACCAATTAGATCGAGCGAATTAATTTATAAAATCAAAAATTGTCTTGAAAAGTAGGAGGGTGCAAAAGGCTGAGATTAATGCTAAGATGCCTGTTTGTTAAATGATTTTGCCTCCAAAAACAAATCGGGTTAAAAATGTCATACCAGAAAAGAATTCCAAAATTTTACGGATTTAGAATTTACTTTCTTTCTTCGCTACTTTACCTGTTGCTGGTAATGCCCTTTGCCGGATTTTTAGTCCTGCAAGGCTTGCCCAATATCCTTGATAAAAGTGGCGTCCTGCTGAATAATGCTCATAGAGATTCGATTGGTGTTGACCCTGGGTCAGTTGAACCTATCACTGCATTGCCGGGCCTTACGGCCGACACTTCAATAAGAATTGGTGCTACCGGGGTTAAAATGAAAGTTGGGGACGAAAGTGAGCAGGCTATTGATAAACAAAGCGAATTATTGTCCTTATCCTTTAGCTTTTTATTTAAAGCCCTGCTTATCAGTTTTATCCTTGGTTTTGTTTTTAATTATCCTTTTAAAAGGTATTTCAGGCGAAAACGAAAACTTAGAAAAATCTCCGACAAACTATTTTCCTTTTGTAAAAAGTACATCCTGATATCACCCTGGATAAACTTTGCAATACTTGGGATCTCCTTTATCAGCACGCTCATTTACATGCTCTACCTCATCCTCCTCAATCCTGAGGTTGAAGGAGCGGGAACACCATTGTTTACTCGCTTCTTTTTCATTTCCCTATTCTCCTCACTGCTAACCCTTCTGTTTGTTTATTTCTGGGAAAAACACCGGGTTCATATCAAGTACATCGATTTTCTTTATTCAAAGGAGGAATTGCGCAAAAGGGTTTTTACGGTAAAAATGGGCAAGATAAAAAACCGATTTTGGATTTCCAGCGCAATGACCACCCTCTTGCCACTTTCCATAGTGATGGTTTACTTGTTTTTAAGCCTGACAAAAATTAGCGAACTGGGTCTCAGAGAGCTTAGCAAAGAACAGATTGCTGTTTTATTTGGTGGCTACAGCCAGATACTTAAAAGTATCGTTGAAGTCCCGGATCCTACCGGACCCATTGGCGGCCTGGTGTATGTGAATGTAATGGATGGTTTGATCATGTTTGTGGGCATTGGTGTGGGTATTTTTGTCTCGTTTATCTACATTTTGATGTTCGTGAAATGGACTACTGCTGATATTGTACACCCACTCAAGGAGTTGCTCTACAATATGCAACGGACAGGAGTTGGCAAAACTGTAAATTATACAGTGGTACGGAACAATGATGAGATAGGCGAACTGGCCGAGGGCTTTAACGAAATGTCGTTGAAGATTGAGAATTACATTTCCAATATTTCGAAGATGAACGAAGCCTATTACCGTTTCGTGCCCAAGCAGTTTCTTGAATTCTTAGGGGCGCAAAGTGTCCTTGATGTTAAGCTCGGCGACCAGGTACAAAAAGAAATGTCAGTATTGTTTACAGATATTCGCGAGTTCACTTCCCTTTCTGAGGTGATGACCCCCAAGGAGACCTTCGATTTCCTGAATGATTACCTGAGCCGGATGGAGCCGGTAATCTCACGAAACCACGGTTTCATCGATAAATATATTGGGGATTCTATCATGGCCCTGTTTACCGGCAATGTCGAAAATGCGATTGACGCTGCCATAGAAATGCGTGCTGCCCTTGCCGATTTTAACCTACAAAGGAAGCTCGATAATAAACTGCCTGTAAATAGCGGGATTGGAATCCACACCGGAAACCTGATGCTGGGTATTGTTGGTGGTCATGGTCGGATGGATAGTACTGTGGTGTCGGATGCGGTAAACCTTGCATCCCGGGTCGAAGGACTGACAAAAATTTACGGAACTTCACTTATTATCAGTCAGGACACACTGATAAAATTACAGGATCCGGGCAGGTACAATTACCGCTTTCTGGATGTGGTGAAAGTAAAAGGAAAAAAAGAGGCCGTGTATATTTTTGAAGTATTGGATGGGGAACCCGAGGAGGTAAAACGACTGAAAATTGAAACCAAGCCGGAGTTTGGCAGGGCATTACAACTTTATAAGAATAAGGAATTTGATGAGGCTTCAGCGATTTTTAAACGTGTTTATCAGCTTAACCCCGACGACAGAGGTGCCGAATTATACATCGCACGTTGCAAAAACATACTTGAGTTTGGTATTCCCGAAGCGTGGGATGGAGTGGAGACACTTAGGGATAAGTATTAATTAGGGTTTGTTTTTTAGGTCACCGATGTTTGAAAATGAAGCAACAAAAGACAAAAGACAAATTTCAAAACTCAAATCTCAAATAAAACCCGTCAAGGCTTCGTTGATGCCACCATCATTTTCAGTGCTTGTCTTTCAAGAGCCGCCTAATATTTCTTTGCATCCGGATTTTCTTTTAAATTAAAAGACCATCAAACTATGAATCCTCTACGAGGATTTAAACTGTTTTCATCCTATTTTACTACAATTCTGAAACCTCTACGAGGTATGGTCTAATGCTAATAATCCTTATAAAAATTCCGAAAGACTACTTGATAAAGAATAACCTTTTTAAAAATTCACAATTGCCAGGCATGTATATTTGGAATTCAGACATGCACTGTATAAAACTGTTTCACCTTACTGTTTACCCCCTGACAACTTTGCTTCAGGGGCAGTCTTAATGTTCACGAATAACCTCGTAGAGGTTGCATAATTGTAACAAGTGGTAAGAAAGAATAAAGGAAATCCTCGTAGAGGATTCATAAATTCAGGCAAATGAAGAGTGTGTGAAATTTGTTACACCCTTCTCCCCCCATCCATTTTATTTCCATCGGTTTTTTGTTTTATCGCAAACATTATGTAGGTTTGCTCCATGCAAAATGTCCGCTTCAATCAAATTAAAACTTTCTTTATTCAGTTGCTTTTATCTGGTGTGCTCACTGGTATCTTTTTGTATTTCTTTCTCCAAAAATTGCCCACAGTTTTTTTGTTGGGGCTTTGCATCGGAAGCCTTGTTTATATCTTCATCAGGATATACGAAGCATTTATAAAACCTTATCTTTATCAGAGGAATTTTTTCCTTGCCCTGATAACCAACACGCTTACTTATGTTATCATCATTGCATTTTCCACTCTTATTGGCATGGGGACTATCAATGGTTTTCGCTTTGGATATTATTTTACGAATCTCCCAGAATTCATTTTAAGTCAAGAAATGTTGATAGGTCTGCTTTTTGGGCTAACCCTGAGCTTTTTATTCAACTCCTATGCAATGTTCAATACCTTATTAGGCAAAAACTTTTTGATCAAACTTCTGGTTGGAACATATCATAAACCGTTTGAAGAACAACGCATCTTTATGTTCCTCGACTTAAAATCATCAACTGCCATTGCCGAAAAACTAGGGCATAAGAACTTCTTGTCGCTGCTCAATGATTTTTTCTATGACCTTGCCGAAGCAGTTGTTGCTACTAATGGCGAAATTTACAAATATGTTGGAGATGAAGCCATCATTACCTGGAAGATGAAAGCTGGTCTTAAAGAGAATCGATGCCTTGAGTGTTTTTTTTTGATGGAAGAAAAGATAAAGAACAATCAACAAAAATATTTAATCAAGTACGATCTGGTTCCAGAGTTTAAGGCTGGGCTGCATGGTGGCGAAATAGTTACTGGTGAAATGGGATTTATAAAAAAGGAAATAGCTTACCTTGGCGATGTACTCAATACCACGGCAAGAATTGAGGCTTCATGCAATGGGTTAGGCGAGGCATTTATTGTATCGAATGATTTATTGTCGAAAATGCAGACCGATGAAAAGTACACAATTAAATCCCTGGGTGAGATAAAGTTCCGCGGAAAAAAAAGTTCACTGGCAGTTTCATCAGTTCTACAAATAACCGGTAATTCTCAATAGTTTATTAACGCTGACAATTTAATAATTACAATTATGAAATATATCCAACATTTTTTCCTGTTCTTCATTTTTGCTTTTTCAGGTTTAGGTCTTTTCGCCGATAATCCACTTTGGATGCGCTATCCGTCAATTTCCCCCGACGGGCAAACCATCGCCTTTTCCTATAAAGGAGATTTGTTCTCCGTTCCTGCCAAAGGTGGCGATGCCGTTCCACTTACTATTCATCAGGCTTACGATTTTATGCCAATATGGTCGCCCGATGGAAAATCCATTGCCTTTGCTTCGGCCCGTTACGGGAACTTCGATGTTTTTGTTATCCCGGCTAAAGGAGGAAAAGCAAAGCGGATTACCGATTATTCGGCCAGTGAATACCCCAACTGTTTTACCCCCGATGGAAAAAATGTGTTGTACTCGGCATCCATTCAAGATGTACCCGACAACCAAATGTTTCCTTCAGGGCTTTTGTCGGAACTGTATTCGGTTAGCATTGAAGGAGGAAGGCCACAACAGGTTTTATCCACACCTGCCGAAAAAACGCAGATGAGTAAAGACGGAAACCTGATTCTTTTCCAGGACCGGAAAGGTTACGAAAACACCTGGCGAAAGCACCATACTTCTTCGGTTACCCGCGATATTTGGATTTATAATAAAGAGGATGAAACTTTCACTAAATTTTCAGATTTTGAAGGTGAGGACCAAAATCCCGTTTTCAGCAATGCCGAAAACGAGGTTTACTTTTTAAGCGAAAAATCCGGTTCGCTCAACGTGTGGAAATATCCTATCAATAGCCCTATGCCATACCAACAGCAAATTACGCTTTTTGAAAACAACCCGGTGAGGTTTCTCTCTATTGGCGCCAACGACAGGCTTTGCTTTGGCTACGATGGTGAAATTTATATCCAGGATAAAAACAGCAGGCCGCAAAAGGTGCAGATAAACATTGCCCTTGATGAAAAGGAAAATCCGGTCGATTTTGAAAAGAAAAATTCAGGAGCCAGCGAAATGGCTGTATCGCCCGACGGGAAAGAGATTGCCTTTGTCCTGCGTGGGGAGGTGTTTGTAACTTCAACTGATTTTACTACTACAAAGCGCATTACTGAAACTCCAGAGCAGGAACGCTCGGTGAGCTTTAGCCCCTGCGGACGGAAATTGCTTTATGCTGGTGAAAGGGATGGAAGCTGGAACCTGTATGAAACCAGCATCGTCAGGGATGAAGAAAAGGGATTTGCCCTCTCGACATTGCTTGATGAGAAAACAATAATAGCCACTGAATCTGAAGAGTTTCAGCCTCTTTATTCGCCGGATGGCAAAGAAGTGGCATACCTGAAAGACAGGGAAGAGTTGATGGTAATTAATCTTGAAAGTGAAAAAACCCGTAGTGTGCTTGCAGCAAAATATAATTATTCCTATTCCGACGGAGACCAGTGGTACCAGTGGTCGCCCGACAGCAAATGGTTTTTGGTTTCTTATTCGCCAAACGCTGTATTTACAGTAGATGTAGGTTTGGTTGCTGCCGATGGCTCCGGGGAAATTAACAACCTTACCATGAGCGGCTACTTTGATAACCGTGCCAAATGGATGATGGATGGGGAAGTGATGATTTGGTTTTCTGACCGCCAGGGTATGCGGAGCCATGGGAGCTGGGGCGCACAGTCTGATGTATATGCCATGTTTTTCGATGCAGGAACCTGGGATAAATTTAAACTGAGTGAAGAAGAAAAAACATTGCTTGATGATCAAGAAAATGAAAATGGTGATGAAGATAGTAGCGAGGAAAATGGCGACAAGAAGGACAAAAAGAAGGAGGATAAAGAAAAGGAGATAAAGCCCATTAAAATTGATTTTGATGGTCTTGATGATCGGAAAGTAAAGCTGACCATCAACTCTTCATCGCTTGCGGATGCAATTCTTACTAAGGACGGAAAGAAACTTTATTACCTCAGCAAGTTCGAAAAAGGACACGACCTTTGGATGAAAGACCTTGTGAAAAATGAAACCAAACTCGTGCTGAAACTTGAAGGCGGTGGCGGAGCAATGCAAATGGATGAAGATGGGAAATACCTGTACATGATTTCGGGAAAGAAATTTATTAAAGTGAGCACCAAAGACAACAAGAAAAAGGAGATCAACTATAACGCCGAGTTTGATTTGAATTACCCGGCTGAGCGCGACTATATGTTTGAACATGTTTGGCGACAAGCGAAGGAAAAGTTTTACGACCCCAACCTTCAGGGTGTTGATTGGGATTATTATAAAGTAGAATACCAGAAATTCCTCCCCTACATCAATAACAATTACGATTATGCCGAGATGCTCAGCGAAATGTTGGGCGAGCTCAATGCGTCGCACACCGGTTCGGGTTACCGATACAACGATCCTGACGGAGACAATACAGCTTCACTTGGAGCCTTCTTCGATTGGGATTACGATGGAGATGGATTGAAAGTCTTGGAAGTAGTGGAAAAGGGGCCACTTGATAATGCAGACACAAAAATTGTTGATGGTACAATCGTCGAAAAGATTGATGGCAAAGAGATCCCGGCCAGTGAAAGTTATTTTGGCTTGCTTAACCACAAAGCCGGTAAACCCACCTTGCTTTCGCTTTACAATTCTGAAAATGGTGAACGCTGGGACGAGGTTGTGAAACCAATATCGGGTGGTAAATTTAACCAGTTGCTTTACGACCGGTGGGTAAAGAACCGACGTGAAGCTACCGAAGAA
>CAZBDF010000105.1:0-11847 GCA_964490385.1 uncultured Lentimicrobiaceae bacterium
TTCGAGGATGCACGAAAAACAATGAAATCAGAGATTTCTGGTTTTTCGGCACTGAAGACCGATCACCGATCACCGACAACTTGAAGGAGCCCACATGGGTTACCGATCACCGATCACTGTTTACACCTTCCCCCATCAATTCTCCATAAAAATAAATCTGTCATCTCCAGCAGGATACAAAGCCTTTGTCTGTTTGTCGTAGTGAAAGTAGGATTTGGGCCGGATATCATTACCGATGTTTCGATAGACATATTCGTTGAGCATGTAATCGAAAATATAACCAGCATACTTTTCGCCTAATATCTCAGCAAGCTGGTAAATCTGGTCCACATCCATCGGTGTGAGGTCGTATTTAAACTTTACTTCACCCGTAAACACATTGTTGACAAACCTTCCTTCCAGGGCATCCATTACAAAATGACTTGCATACAAAAGGTTGTTCACAGCCAGTGGATCGTTGAGTTTTGTAATCTCATACCAATTATTGATATTTACATTGTTCAGGTAAAAATCCTCGTAGTAGGCTACAGTATCATCAAAAACCTCTTCGGCGCGGTATGGAAAAATATCTTCCTCGATTTCGAGTTGGGCAACTGCAACCTGGTATGCCGGCGTATTCACAGCCATAAAATCGATGATTTGATCCTCGTAAAAAACATTTAATCCAAACTCCCAAAGCCCGGCTTGCAGGCTGTTAAAATACCTTTCGAAAAATATTGAATCGTTTACATCTTTAATAAAAAGGCTGCTATCGAATAATTTAGATTCCTGTTCCCAAGCCTCCATTTCATCAAAACCTTCAATTTCCCAGGTCTTTACATTTGTCTTAAAAATTTGATCAGGGGGAATGATCAAAACCGAGAGGCTATCTTTAATATAGATGAAATCATTGGCAAGCTTTCGTTCAACTGTGCATGAAGCTAAAACCGAAAACAATACAAGAATGAAAATGATATGCAGTGATGATTTTTTCAAAAGAAAGGTTGTTGAAAACATTTGGTGATGTAAAAAAAAGTGGCTAAGTTGAAAGGTTTAACCCTTGTATGACTTAGCCACTCAAACATATGAAAACAAAATATTACCCTGCAAATTAACGGCACTATGTAATTAATTATTGTACGACAATAATTCTGCCCCGAATGCCTTTCCAAACGCCAGGGCTGCATCACTATCTTCTTCGTTTGGTGTAAATTTAACGAACATTCCATCGTCAAATACCTTCAATTTTAAATTGGTAAGGTTGTCGGTAATTAGTTTTTTCGCTTCACCGCTCCAGCCGAATGAACCAAAAGCTGCTGCCAGTTTTCCTTTGTCGCGGATGGGGTTAATTAAGGCGAAGCATTTATAAATTGGGAATAAAATATTTTGGTTGATGGTTGGCGAACCCATGATGTAGGCCGATGCATGCGTAATTTTTTCCTCAAGTTCGCCCATAGGTGACATTTCGATATCACAAACATCCACATCAATGTCGCCGGCTTGCTGAATGCCTTCTGCGATCAGTTTGGCAACCATACCGGTTTTTTGGTAAGCGCTCACGTAGGGAATGAAAACCCTTGGACGCTCAGGCTCGGCCAAGGCTTCTTCCGAAAGTTCCTTCGATTGATCTACAATTTTTTTCCAGTTTTTTCTCAAAACAGGGCCATGGCCGGGGCAAATGGTTTTTATATCGAGGCCTTCAATTTTTTGGATGGCCTTCAGCATAAATTTGCTGTAAGGTTTTAGGATTACATCAAAGTAATATTTAAAGGATTCATCATATTCGTCCCTGCGTTCAATTTCCTCTTCAAATAATTTATTGTCGCAAAAGTGGGCCCCAAATGAGTCGCAGGTAAAAAGCACTTTTTCCTCTTCAAGGTAGGTATAGATTGTATCGGGCCAGTGTAAATTCGGGGCGCTTATAAACCTGAGTGTTTTATTTCCCAACGACAAAGTATGGCCGTCTTTCACTACCAGGTATTCAAAATCCATTCCCATCAAATCCCTGAGGTAACGAATGGCATTACCCGACCCGACAACAGTAGCCTGTGGGGCAAGTCGCAATAAATTCTTTAAATTGCCCGAATGGTCAGGTTCTGTATGGTTTACCACGATATAATCAATGTCTTCGGGATTACACACCTCATCAATCTTCAATAGATAATCTGACCAATATTTCTCCTTGCTGGTGTCGATAATGACCTTCTTCTCCGCATCAATAAAATAGGAATTGTAGGTAGTGCCATACTTGGTTTCCATGACCACATCAAATGTTACCAGGTCCGGGTCGAGGATGCCAATCCATTTTACGTCTTCAGTAATATCCATCACTTTATCTTTCATATCTGTGCTGTTAATTTTGCGCTGCAAAAGTAGGGATTTTGATTTTAAATTGGTGTTACCAAAAAAATAGAGTTTTACAATAAATTGCATACTACATCACATTTGCCTGATATTATGAATCCTCTACGAGGATTTCCATTATTTTCTGATACATTGTTACAATTCTGCAACCTCTACGAGGTAAGCATTCAAAACATAAACAAGCTCATCTATGCTGAATTGTCCAGATATCATTAACAAAAAGATACAACAATGATACGATGAATTTGTAATTCCATCAAGCATTTCCACATCATCCATAACATTCTGAATGTA
This sequence comes from uncultured Lentimicrobiaceae bacterium, assembly GCA_964490385.1. GTDB lineage: Bacteria > Bacteroidota > Bacteroidia > Bacteroidales > 4484-276 > 4484-276. Next base: position 2,638 of record CAZBDF010000105.1, read on the forward strand.
TAGAAAATTTGCAATTGATATTTTTTTGCAAGATTCTGATGAGAGTTTTTATGGGGATTATACCTCGTAGAGGTTTCATAATTGTAATAAATCTGATGAAAACTGTACAAAATCCTCGTAGAGCCAGCCTTGCCGGCAGGCAGGGATTCATAGTTTTTTGATCTAAATATCTCCAAGGAGTTTTGTCGCACACCCAAATCTCAAAATAAAAATAACCACATGGTAATTCCATTGCAAAGGATTACTGCCTTACCTTTGTCGGTTTTATCTGTTAGCACAAAAATGAAACAGCAGTTTGCAATTTTAATTCAGGAGCATCCAAAACTTGGGCGTTTGGCTTACCTCTATTTACTGGAAGACGAGGGCAAGGAGTATTTCAAAATCCATGATCGGATAAGTCGTGCAGATCTGTTGTATTATAAGCCTGATCTCAGTGAACGACACATCAGGATTGTTGAAGAATCCGAAGAATTCAGTGATGTTAGTTTAAAAAAACGTTTTACCAATAAAGCAATCTCGGCCCGGGATTTTGCCAAAAGCCTGGATGCGGAATATGTCAAAAATTTCATCCGGCCATTCATAGCCAAACGCATAGCCTCCATTATATCGTTGGCAATGGAAGCGAAGTTGCCCGTTTATTTTCGGATTGATCAGGAGGTGGTAATTTACCAGGGGAACAGGATTACCATAGAATCTATTCCCGCCAGTATTGTTTTTAATTTTGAAAAGCTTGAAAACGAAACCCGCTATTTTCAGACCATACGCCACGATGGGACTTCCATTAATTTGACCAACAAAAATGGTTCAATCCTAACTAATGATCCATGTTGGCTAATCCTCAACAACTACCTCTATCATTTCGAGGAGGCTGTTGATGGTAAAAAACTTAAGATTTTTTTCTCGAAAGGGTTTATGCAGGTTCCCACCAGGCTTGAGGCCAATTATTATTCAACTTTCGTTAAAAAATGTATTGAAAAGTTTCCTGTAAATGTTAAAGGTTTTTCCGTGGATGAAATCGTACCCGAAAAGCATGCTGTCCTCTCCCTCGAAAAGGATATTTCAGGATTGCCGGCACTGGTATTGAAGTTCAAATACAACAACAAAACTATACTACCACAGAGTACACCCAAAAAGTACGTAAGGTTTGACGAAAAACCGGGTTTTGATTTTCGCTTTTTTTATCGGGATTTGGAGTGGGAAAAGGAAATGGTTAAAGTTATTTCTGATCTCGGATTAAAGTGCAAGTTCGAAAACTATTACACCACTTCTGGTAATGAGAATCGCCAAGGTGACTTAATTGTCTGGGTAAATCTTAATGCTGAAGAATTAAAAAAAGCAGCCATTGAAATCGACCAGGATTACTCTGATGTTTCCTATTATGCTGACACCATTAAAATGGAAATTAGTTTTTCTGAGCAAAACGATTGGTTTGATGTGTATGCCCTGGCAAAGTTTGGTGGTGATTTTGAGATTCCGATGATCAAGTTGCGGGAATATTTACTCAATGGCATCCGCGAATATAAACTTCCGAACGGACAAATAGCGATCCTCCCCGAGCCCTGGTTCGAGAAATATGAAGACCTGGTTACTTTTGGCAAGGCTGGGCAAAAAGCCTTTAAAGTCAAAAAACATCATTTTGCTTTGGTCGAAAAATCAATTTCCGGTAAGATTGATGCAGTGTTGAAGGCTGAGAAAAGAAATGCTACAGGGGATTTAGAAACACCAGTTCCCGCCGGCATCAAAGCCAATTTGAGGAGCTACCAACTTAAAGGGTTCAGGTGGCTCAATAAAATGCGGGCCCTGGAATTGGGCGTTTGCCTGGCTGATGATATGGGCCTGGGAAAAACCCTGCAAACCCTCAGTGTTTTGGTTCAAAATATTTCGGAGAAAGATCCCGGTCAAGTCAATGTTTCTCAAAGCAATGTTCCTGTGGAAGCCTCCGGGCAGCTTGATTTGTTTGCGCCAGTTGAAGAGAAAATCAGTGGAGCTTCTTCACTTTCGATTGTAATTATGCCGGCCTCGCTGCTGCACAACTGGGAAGACGAAATCAAGAAATTTGCGCCTACGATTAAGTTTCTTAAATATAGAGGGCAGAACCGACAGGATATATTAGATAAATTTGGTTCGACCGATTTACTCCTGACAACCTATGGAACCATTAGAAATGATATTGATGTGCTGGCAGGCATTGCTTTCGACTATGTGATATTGGATGAAAGCCAGTTGATAAAAAACCCGATGTCGAAAATTGCCCGGGCGGTGCAAAGGCTTAATAGCAAACGGCGGATCAACCTCAGCGGAACTCCCATCGAAAATTCACTCACCGATTTATGGTCGCAAATGAATTTCCTGAACAAAGGGCTCCTGGGCGATTTGAAGTTTTTTAAGCATTATTTTGCCAAACCCATCGAGAAGCATAACGACGTGGTAAAGCAGGAAAAACTGCAGACGCTTATCAGGCCATTCTTTTTGCGAAGGACAAAAATGCAAGTCGAAAAGGAACTCCCCGAATTGAACGAGGAATTCATCCGTTGCGAAATGAGCGAAGAACAAAAGCAACTTTATAGCGAAGAAAAATCACGGATCAGGAACCATATCCTACAAAGTATCGAAGAGCGCGGCTTGAGAAAATCGGGCATCACCATTTTGCAGGGCTTGTCGAAGTTGCGGCAAATGGCCAACCACCCAAAAATGGTATTCCCCGATTATCGTGACGGATCGGGAAAGTATGATGAGATCATCCGCAATCTTAATACATTGATTCAGGGTGGTCATAAAATCCTGCTCTTTTCATCCTATGTAAAGCACTTGAAATTGATTGAGCATTACCTCAAATCAACACACACCGGGTATTCTATGCTTACCGGTGCTTCACGGAACAGGCAGAAAATTATTAAACAATTCCAGGAGGACGAAAGCAAAAAAGTATTTCTGATAACGATGAAAGCCGGAGGTGTTGGGCTTAACCTCACCCAGGCCGATTATGTATTTCTGCTTGATCCCTGGTGGAATCCTGCCGTTGAAAACCAAGCCATCAACAGGGCACACCGCATCGGTCAGGCCAAACATGTATTTGCCTATCGTTTTATAAGCATGGGCACCATCGAAGAAAAAATCCTTAACCTGCAGCGTAAAAAATCGGCATTGGCAAATGTGTTTGTCCGTTCAAGCAATCCGCTTAAAGATTTAAGCATCGAAAACATCAATGAACTGATAGGTTAACGGGCTCATAAAAAGCCGCAATTGTTAACATGTTTACGATATTTACATTCAATAATATTACGTCCCTAACGGGACTCGTGGTTTCATTACCATGCAATTTTTATAAATATAAAGTCCCTACGGGACTGGCGGGGTGTACGACAAATTTCCACCTGTCAAATTAGTTATCATCGAATTACGCTGATTAATCGAATTATCACCTGCCCAAGGCAGGTAAAATTCGTGTAATTCCCAGCCTTCACTTCGTTTCGGCCAGCCTGCCAGTCCGCCGCTTCGCTATGGAAGGCGGGCGCGTAGCCGCTTCGGCGAAGGCAGGGCGGACAGGCGTTCCATTCGATGAAAAATTAAATCATATGAAGATAGCATTGTGATATTTGTCGTGCACCCAACTGGAGACTCTAACAATTTGACAATTGATTTTCAAAAGCTACATTTATGAATATACCAAATTTGATTTTTAAATAGTGAGTATTGGTAACTGCTGTCCCGTTAGGGACAAAATATTTCTAAAAAATAGAACAAGTCAATTAATAAGTCCCGTATGGGACGTAATATTTATCTGCTTCCGAACACCTCAATGTAATGAACATTTATGTAAGTGCGAAACCAACACCCTATGGATTAATCAATCGTACCTCGCGGACTGCTTCGCCGGAGCTAAAAGATAAGCGAGCTTTTTACCTTATTTGCATTTATAGGATATTTAGCCACATCAGCATCCCGCAGGTGCGGGATCAAATTAATGTAGGCTCTTAGAAAACAACTATTGCTAACATGTTAACGATATTTTGTTGGCCTTTTTTCCCGCGAAGCGGTTTTAATTATCAAATTTGTACATCTTCAAATTTTCAAATTAATGTAGTACCTTTCCAAACTGAAAATTATAAAAGAAAATTTGTATGCATTGGTCAAAAATTGAACTTCACAGTCAAATAAAGCTTACAAGTCACCAGCCGTCATTCTTTTTGCTCCTTCTGGTTTTAGCCTTGCTTGCTTCATGCAGCAAAAAGACCATCCAAACCGTCTATCCAACACTGAGCGACGGGCGTTACGACAGTGAATTTCCTTACCGAAACTGCTCGCAGGAGTTGGATAAAATTTCGAAAACCGTTAAAAAACTCTACTGCCTTGTTGAATACGACCAGTATTTTTTTAATCAGGGCGATCGAATTAAAAAGGATTTTCTGACTGACAACCGGTTTAAACGCACTGCTTTTCAGAAATCATTTTTTAGTGAATCGGTACATGGCACGGCTACAATAATTTATAACGACAACAGTCGGGTTGCTGTATTGAGTTGTGCGCATGTTGTAGATTATCCCGATACAATTTACGCCTGGTTTTACGATGGCTTGGGCAGCAAAACTGATGTACTCGAAAGTGTTTCTATCAAGCGCAAGCAGCAAAATTTTATCCGTGACCTGCCCGGCGATGGGCTGCTCGAAATTATAGCCATGGATAAGGAGAGGGATATTGTTTTTTTGGGAAATACATTTGATGATCTTGGCAGCAATATCAGGACTTTTACATATCCAACCGGAAAGGCCGAAAATTTGGAATGGGGCAGTTTTGTGTACATTTTAGGATTTCCGGGCGGTCATCAAATGGTGACCCGTGGCATCGTGAGCAACCCAAATCCCGGCACAAAAGGCGAATTCCTGATTGACGCACTTTTTAATCCCGGCGTAAGTGGCGGTATTGTATTGGCGGTGAAAGACGGTGTGCCAAATTTTGAATTGGTAGGAATTGCCAGGGCTGTGTCAGCAAAATACAAGAATGTGATTAAACCGGGAAAGGAAAGCCATGAGGAGATTTATAACCCAAATGTTCCATACGAAGGAGATGTTTTTGTAAAACTTGAAAAGGAGATTTATTACGGCGTCACTTTTACCATTGCCATCGAATCGGTTACTGATTTTTATAAAAAGAACCGCAATGACTTTGTTTCCCGTGGGTATCAATTGGATAATTTTTTCGGGTTCAGGTAATTTTTCTATTTTTAAAAAGTTTAAAATGAACAATTCACTAAATCAATAATATTTCGGCTTAGTTTTGTTGTTAGAAAATAAAAAACAGAAGGTTTAATTTTATAAAAAAAATAAATACGATGAGGTTTAATACAGTATTGGTTTTCTCGATAATAGCTTTTTTTATTGTTAGTTGTGCTAGCAACAACGCTGATGATTCCGGCAAGGAGCAGAAGCCACTTGTTAAGGTCCCTCCCAAAACTGCTAATACTAAACCTGCTGTACCGCAGGTTGACCCAAATCTGGGAAAGAAAGCAAAATCCGGATTTAGTACAAAAATTGAACGTGGACAAAAGAGGCGGGAAACAATCAAGGATACATATGATGACAATGGCAACATGATTGAGCGTACCGACGTAATGTTCAATAAGTATGGCGAAGTGATGAAGAAAAATCGCTACACTTATAAGTATGACGATGCCGGACGTCGCCTTGAGCAGCGGTACTATGCTACTGAGGACAATGGAAATCCTATCATGTCGAATGTAAATTTTTTGAAGTACAACGAAAATGGCTGGAAAATCGAGAATATTTTCATTTCGTATGGAGCAGATGGAAACGAGGTGAGGTGGGCCAAAAATGAGTTTGCGTACAACAACGACGGACGTATCATCCAGGATATCTCCCTTGATAAACAAGGTACGAAGTTGCTAAAAGTAAATTACAACATTGTTGATGGCATGCTGGTTAGCGAAAACTTTACCTACTATGACGACAAGGGTGAAGCCCTTACCAAAAAGACCATTTCCTATAATGAAGTTGGTACCGTTATTGGGGAGAAAGAAGAATCGTTGAAGTAGAAGGAGCAGAGAGCTTAGGGCAAGGAGCAGAGAGCAGAGAGGAGAGAGCAGAGAGGAGAGAGCAGAGAGGAGAGAGCAGAGAGCAGAGAGCAGAGAGCAGAGAGGAGAGAGCAACGAGTAACGGATAAGAAGTAAAAAGTTTTTTGAATATTCACTTATTTGAAAAGAAATGAAGAAAATAAGCATGTTCACCATTCTTCTTGTTTTGGTGTTTTTTGCCAATGGACAAACATTCCAGGATAAGCAGGAAGTGATACAAAAGTCCATTGACCTTGATAAATTACAACCATATCTACATGCTGAGGAAATTTATGGGAAGAAGTCTTTGATCATATTCAATGATGGGGTAGTTTCTGATGAAATGTTACTGACAAAGTTCAATGAACCGGTGCAGTTTATGACTGCAGAAACATTGTTTTTTTACGATTTTGAAGCCTATTTGGATTTTGAGAAATTTGAAATATCTGAAGATACAGCAGAAGTCTTTTTCCTTTATGATATCGAGGGGGTTTCAGTAAATGTGTCCTTTGAAAAAGTTAAGGGCAAATGGAAGGTATTAAATTCTAAAATCAAAAAAAATCAATAGTCTTCATTTTCCTTCCCTTTATTCTATAAAAATGATGTGCGCTTGTCAGGCAAATCTGCGGCTTCCCAATAAAATCAATCCGGAATTTAAGTGATGGATAAGAGTATTCATTAACTTCATTATTCCATTTTCCCAATACTCCCGCTGTCCGCTGAAGCCTTGGCGTAGGTGGGATACTCGATTTCTTTAGCATTTCTTAACACAGAATCGCCTGATATTCTTACTATTTTTGCACAAAATTTTACTAAAAAAATTGGATATATGTTATTTGATCTCGATTTGATTAAATCAGTTTATGAGAAGTTTCCCGGCCGCATCGAAAAAGCGCGCAATTTATTGGGCAGGCCGCTTACATTAACAGAGAAAATTTTGTACGCCCACCTCTGGGAAGGCGACGCTACACAAGAATTTAATAGAGGTGTCGATTATGTAAATTTCGCACCCGATAGGGTAGCCATGCAAGATGCCACTGCACAAATGGCACTGCTTCAGTTTATGCAGGCTGGCAAGGCAAAAGTGGCTGTTCCCTCAACGGTACATTGCGACCACCTTATCCAGGCAAAAGAGGGTGCTACCCAGGATCTCGCCATTGCCAACAATGCAAACAAAGAAGTTTATGATTTCCTCTCATCAGTATCCAATAAATATGGTATTGGTTTCTGGAAGCCCGGTGCCGGTATTATCCATCAGGTGGTCCTCGAAAACTATGCTTTTCCCGGAGGGATGATGATAGGTACAGATTCGCATACTGTAAATGCCGGCGGATTGGGTATGGTTGCAGTTGGCGTTGGAGGTGCTGATGCTGTGGATGTGATGGCAGGAATGCCCTGGGAACTGAAAATGCCAAAACTAATTGGGGTTAAACTTACCGGAACTTTAAGTGGGTGGGCTTCAGCAAAAGATGTGATCCTGAAGGTTGCCGGCATCCTTACCGTTAAAGGCGGAACTGGTGCTATTGTTGAATATTTCGGTCCGGGCGCCGAATCACTTTCATGCACAGGAAAAGGAACCATTTGTAATATGGGTGCCGAAATTGGTGCAACCACTTCCTTGTTTGGTTACGACGAAAAAATGTATGACTACCTCAAGGTTACAGGTCGTGAGGAAGTTGCCAATCATGCCGATAAAGTGGCTGCTCATCTAAATGGTGATCCCGATGTTTATGAACATCCCGAAAAATATTTCGACCAGGTAATCGAGATCAACCTCTCGGAACTTGAACCCTATATCAACGGGCCATTTACACCCGACCTGGCAACGCCTTTATCGCAATTTGCCAAAGCTGTAAAAGACAATAATTGGCCACAAAAGATGGAAGTTGGTTTGATTGGTTCTTGCACCAATTCATCTTACGAAGATATTTCCCGTGCAGCATCAGTGGCTCAGCAAGCACTTGAGGATGAACTTGAAGTCAAAGCAGAATATACTGTAACTCCAGGTTCTGAACTGGTGAGATATACTGTCGATCGTGATGGATACCTTGATGTGTTCGAGAAAATTGGTGGGGTTGTACTCGCCAATGCTTGTGGGCCTTGTATCGGTCAATGGGCGCGTCATGGTGCCGATAAACAGGAACGAAACTCCATCGTGACTTCCTTTAACAGGAACTTTGCCAAGCGAAACGATGGAAACCCAAATACCCACGGATTTGTAGCTTCCCCTGAAATGGTAACTGCTTTTGCCATTGCTGGCGATTTAACATTTAATCCAATGACGGATTATTTGATTAACAAAAAAGGCGAAAAGGTTAAACTTCAGGAGCCAAAGGGAATTGAGTTGCCTTTGCAGGGATTTGCTGTGGATGATGCAGGTTACCAGGCGCCAGCCAAAGATGGCAGTTCTGTTGTTATTGATGTTGCTGAAGATTCGAAAAGGCTTCAATTGCTTTCACCCTTCCTGCCCTGGGATGGTAAGGATATCAAAGGCTTGAAGTTGTTGATAAAAGCCAAAGGAAAATGCACTACTGATCATATTTCGATGGCCGGCCCATGGTTGAGATACCGTGGCCATCTCGATAATATTTCGAATAATATGCTGATTGGTGCTGTAAATTACTTCAACGAAAAAACCAATTCCGTCAAAGATCAACTCGATGGAAAATATGAGGAAGTGCCAGCTACAGCCCGTGCTTATAAAGCGGCTGGCTTTGGTTCTTTGGTTGTTGGCGACGAAAACTATGGCGAAGGTTCTTCACGTGAACATGCTGCCATGGAGCCACGCCATCTTGGCGTAAGGGCAGTATTGGTACGCAGTTTTGCACGTATCCACGAAACCAACCTCAAAAAGCAGGGTATGCTGGGCTTAACTTTCGCCAACAAAGCTGACTACGATATAATTCAGGAAGATGATACTTTTGATATTGATGGCTTAACAACTTTTGCTCCAGGTAAACAATTAACTGTTGTTGCCCATCACAGTGATGGCACTTCAAATGCAATACCTGTTAACCATACTTACAATTCAGTTCAGATTGAATGGTTCAAAGCAGGTTCGGCATTGAATCTTATCAAGCAACAGAACAAATAGTGTTCGTCTATAAAGTCCAACTTCTGCGTTGTTGCTCAAAATCCAAATC
>CAZBDF010000106.1:0-1853 GCA_964490385.1 uncultured Lentimicrobiaceae bacterium
ATTTCTATCGACACAACGGCGAAAAGTAATGCAACCATGGTGTTTACCGAACCTGGATCTCCGGAAACATTTGAAGGTGACCATTCAGGAAAGATTGTTCTTAACTCCGAAATGGATTACTACGAAGGTGCTTCATACCAGGCATTCGATTTGCCTACTGATGGGAGCCCCGTTTTTTTAGAGATGCATTACAAATGCAATAATATTTTAGTTGTGGGTATTTTTGCCCAGGACGCCTCCCAAATCATCCAGGATCCGGTGATTTACATCAACCCCCGGGATAATTGGAACAAAATTTATATCAACCTCACCAGCAAACTCCAGAGCTACGACAATGCTTTGGATTTTAAGATTTTCTTCGGGGCAATTTACGATTCACCGGATGAGGAGGCTGTAATTTTGATAGACAATATTAAGCTAATGTACCGATAGGATACCCTATGAACAGACAATTACAACGAGCTAAATACATTTTTGCCGACTGGACAGCATCAATTATTAGCTGGACTTTGTTTTTTATGTACCGAAAGTATTACATCTCACTTGAGCCCTTTTCGTGGGCTGAGGTTTTTGGAGATGTAAATTTCTATTACGGCATCCTTGTCGTTCCTTTTTTCTGGCTTATATTATATGTAATTGCCGGTTATTATCGCAAGGTATTCAGGAAATCCAGAATAAGGGAATTGTCTCAAATTTTTTCCACCACCTTCATTGGTGTCACCATCATCTTTTTTACGCTCATTCTTGATGATATGGTGGTTTCATACCGTTCCTACCTGCAATCTTTCCTGATGTTGTTTTCGCTGCAATTTGTAATAACTTCTATTTTTCACCTTACCATAACCACACGGACAGTTAAAAAGATCCATCGAAAGAAAATTGGGTTTAATACCATTGTTGTTGGCAGTCGCGACAATGCAGTGAAAATATTTCTCGACCTTGATAAAGAATTTCCATCAGCCGGTAATAAATTTGTCGGCTTTGTAAATGCCAAATTATACGACAAATACAAACTTGCTGATTATCTTCCACATTTGGGTAATTATAAAGATTTGCCCAGGTTGATCAGGGAACTTAAGGTTGAAGAAGTAATTATTGCCGTCGAACGTCAGGAACAAAAACTTGTTGAAAATATCATCGCTGAAATTGAAGATACCGAAGTAATGATCAAGATCATCCCATTAATGCAGGATTACCTGATGGGCTCGGTTAAAACTACCGCAATATTTGGGGAACCCTTGATTCAGATTTCACCTGATTTAATGCCAGCATGGCAGGTTTCACTCAAAAGGCTGATTGATATTGTTGCCTCACTATTTGCCATTTTGTTGCTGCTACCGGTTTACTTATTCCTGATAATTGGTGTAAAAAGATCTTCAAAAGGACCTATATTTTATTTTCAGGATAGAATTGGTTTGCATGGCGAGCCATTTAAAATACCTAAGTTCCGCTCGATGGTTGTTGGCGCCGAAAAGGGAACGCCACAATTATCCTCAGACAGCGATAGCAGGATAACCAGGTTTGGTTTGATGATGCGTAAACTTCGCCTTGACGAAACACCGCAGTTTTTTACGGTCCTTAAAGGCGAAATGTCGCTGGTTGGCCCTCGCCCTGAGCGCCAGTATTTTATCGGTCAGATTATGAAAAAGGCACCTCATTATCGATTGCTCCATCGTGTTAAACCCGGCATCACCTCATGGGGGCAGGTAAAATACGGATACGCCTCAAATGTTGATGAGATGGTACAACGCCTGAAATACGACATCCTCTATGTTGAAAATATGTCGCTGGCAATGGATTTTAAAATTATGGCCTATACTATTCTTATCGTCCTGCAGGGAAGTGGGAAGTAG
>CAZBDF010000106.1:1953-11803 GCA_964490385.1 uncultured Lentimicrobiaceae bacterium
TTTTAAAATTATGGCCTATACTATTCTTATCGTCCTGCAGGGAAGTGGGAAGTAGAGGGAGGAATGGAGTGATGTTGAGCGAAGCGAAATCCCGCTTGTGCGCATAGGCGTTAACTTCGTTGCCTTAGCAGTTATAAACAATTGACCTGTTGGTAAATAAATTCGATACAATATTTTAATTCAATAAAAAAGAAGCTATTTGCAGTTAATTTAATTTGACCAAAAATTAATGTAAAACACATAACTACAAATAGCATGGTAAAATTACAAAAAAAATACTTTATAGATACACTACTTTCTGAATTGAATGTAGAACTAAAAGCAAAAGAAACCAAGTTCTATAAAGCAAAACCAAGAAAGATAAATATTACAAATCTGATGTTGAGCTTTTTCTACATGGCCCTATCAGATAAAAATGGGTATTCCATATGGGCCGAACACCTTGCAATATTATTTGGGGGCACTGTTTCAAAGGTAGCAATATGGAAACGGATGAATAAAGAACAGGTACTGTGCTTACAGGCAATATTGGAAGAAACTTTTAAGATTAAGATTTGTCAGCAGTATTTGTCAAATAGTAATGATGTTGCCCTGTTTAGCCCATTCGGAGAGGTATATTTACAAGACAGTACCATCATTTCTTTACCGGATGAATTATGTGGGTTTTATAAAGGCAGCGTATCAAAAGGGAAACAGAAATCCAGTATTAGGATACAAGCGGTTTATGGCTTGTTATCAGGAAGTTTTAGGGAATTTAATTTGGCCAGCTTTACAGAGAATGACCAGGGTGCATCAGCAGATGTAGTCAAGTTATTGAACCCTGGAGATCTAATCATCCGGGATTTGGGATATTTTGTATTGAAGGTGTTTAAAGCGATAGATTTAGCTGGGGCATTTTTTCTGAGCCGTTACCGCTATGGGGTAATTATTTATGATGCTCAAACTGAAGGACAAATATCTTTATCAAAGATATTGAACAGGGATATAGTTGATATTGAAGTATTGATTGGGGCAGTTGATAAGCTAAAATGCCGGTTGGTTGCTGTTAAACTTCCCGAACACATAGCTGCTGAAAGAAGAAGGAAAGCTCAAAATGACAGGGACAAACGATTAAATCACAGTAAGGAGTATATGGAATCGCTATCATGGTCAATTTTTGTGACAAACATAGATAAGCAAGTATGGTGTCATGAAAAAATAGTAAAGGCCTATAAAATCAGATGGCATATTGAAATTATATTTAAAGGATGGAAAAGCCATTTCAATATGTCTACCTTAGTGCCAGAACCCCCAAAGTCAAACCAAAATGATGAAAAACATTTAGAACTATATAAACACCGGATAGACTCAACAATATTAATGTTGCTGATTTTTATCATTTTGTTTCAAATACATATTTACACAAGCCTTGTTTTTAGAATATTCCATAAGCACAAAAAACTGGTAAGTTTAGTAAAACTGTGCTCCTATGTTGCAACACATAAGCAGAGGATATTTTCCTGTGAAAACATAGACGTGTTAGAAGATGAAATTGCATACTACGCAACATTCGAGAAACGACGAAAGAGGAATAATCACTTGGAAATATTCATGGATGTGTTTGGTTTTCAAATCATATAACAATTAGGTTAACGCTTATGCGCTTGTGCGGGAGAGTAGTGGTGAGGTGATATATGAAGTCATATTTTTGATTTTTGATAATGAGAAATACTTCAAATCGAAAAGGTGTATTTTTTTTGATTCTAATAATCTTCCTGCTTTTTCAGGTTATCAATCCTTTGGTAGCACAGGAAAACCCACTTCCTTTTAAATCCGGGGAAAAACTTCACTATAAAGTTTCGTACAACTGGGAATTTGTTTGGGTGGATGCTGGTAAGGTTGTTTTTGAAGTTGACAGCACACAATACAATGATTTGCCGGTCTATCAGTTTAAAAGCTTTGGGCGTTCATTAACTACCTACGACTGGATTTTTAAGGTACGAGATCATTTTCAATCTGTGGCTGACGCTATAAGTTTATGTCCCTATTACTTTGAAAGGAATACGCATGAAGGCGGCTACAAAGTCCACAACAATTTCGAATTTGATTATCCGAATAAACAGGTCATCTCACAAACCGAAAACGCTCAACACCCTGCTTCCATCGACACACTTGCACTTGATGATTTCGTAATGGATTTGCAAACAGCAGTTTATTATGCGCGTTCACTCGATTATAATGCCATGCAAGTAGGTCAGAAAATTCCAATGAGGATGATAATGGATGGTGAAATATTTAATTTGCATGGGCGATATTTGGGAATTGAAATTATTGAGAATTACGACCGGCAGATATACCGCTGCCATAAATTTTCGGTGCTTTTGGTTGAAGGCACCATTTTTAGTGGTGGCGAGGATTTATTTGTCTGGCTCACCGACGACCGTAACCATATCCCCATTTTGGTAGAAGCCAAAATTATGGTTGGCTCCGTTAAAGCATATTTTACCAAAGGTGAAAATATATTCCATCCAATGGAATCGTTGGTTGAGTGATTGGTGATCAGTAAATGGTGATCGGTGATTGGTGATCGGTAAATGGTAATCGGTGATTGGTGATCGGAAATCTGTAATCGGCGAAAGCCAAACGGAAAAAAAGCTCAAACCTTTGAAGAAGCTAACAAATTGGGAAAACTGTCTTTTCATGAAATAGGTTTACACGAAGTTTATAAAACGCCAAACATCAAACCAATGCCAATAAGTTAAGAAAAAGATGTTAATTTATGATTGTCGATTAACGATTTTTGATTTCAGATGTCCTTGACTATCACCTAACAAAAAATCAAAAATCAGTCCCGCACGTGCGGGATTAATCATCAATCGGAAATAAGACGCTTAACTAATTGACATTGAAAGTCAAACGCCAAACTTTAAACTAGCACCCTCCTTCAACAGCTGATGATTTCTTTTTTCTTGTTGGGATTACCATCTCCGGCGCATCCCCGCTTTGGCCAATATTTGGATTTGCCCCCAGGGTTTCCATAATTGTCATGTAATCATATTTAGCTTCTTCAACCAGGTAGGGTGGAGTTTCAGGCATGTCGTAGGGATCGATTGGGCTGGCATAGTAATTCCATCCGCCGAGCATCACCTTCAGGTTATTATATCCCAACTGTTTCAGGACTATCCATGGGCCGTTTGCTTCGCTCTGCGTTTCTGCTATCAATATCACAGTTAACGAATCTTCCACGAATTTATCGAATGCTTTCAGGCTTTCTTTTTCAAGAATCACATTTGATGGGATGTTCAATGAGCCGGTAACATTTCCTTTAACAAAATCATAAGAGCTGCGAAGATCAACAAAGGCGTATCCGGGTTCTTCAAAATCAGCAAAATATTCAACATCTTCAGGATAGATTTCTGCATCAGCATCCAACAAAGCATCAAGTGTTTCTTGGGGGCTTAGCTGATATTGGATGTCGGGTCTTCTGATGGTAACTAATCCAATAATTATTATTGCGATAAAAACTACTGAAGCAATTGATAAGCGTTTCGTTCTGTTATTTTCTTTCATAATCCTATTTCATTATTTGCTGTTCAACCCATACAGGGTTGTTGTAACTTACATTTTTTATCAATCCTACAATACCTAAACCCTTACTGGGTTTATTAATGCCTTAAATACCTTAACTCCAAATGCCGAAAAACAAGAAATCTGTGATTTCATAGTTTTTCGCGCATCCTCGAAAAGTTACGAAAATTGAAAATTTTCTACTTTTCGGGACTTCTTCCTAGCACCCGCCTTCAACGGCAGATGATTTCTTTTTGCGGGTAAATTCAATGCCTTCGGCTGGTGCTGCAGTTTCGATATCTGCACCGCCTCCGGTAAAATATTGTCTGGCACCCAACCTGAACTGGTAGAGATCGATGGCTTCCTGTGGCTCACTTTCAACTGGCGCTTTAGGCTGAATAATCGTTTCGAACCAGCAATTTACCCCACCTTTCAAAACATAAAGGTTTTTATATTCCATACGATGTGCAATTACCCACGCCTGATTGGCCTGTATATCTCCGTTTGAGTAGAAGATAAAATCCTTGCCATACGCATCAAGCATTTGAATGTATTCTTCGAGCAACATCTCGGGGAGTGGCATATTCTCAGCTCCCGGCAATGCAAAATCCATAAAATCATAAGGATCCCTAACATCAATAAGTTGCACAGATGGATCGCCATTGATTAGCCTCTCGGCGAGTTCATCAACACTTACATAACGTGTGTTTTCATTAATATCATTAAGGAGGGCTTTGGGTTGTAGTTCCATCACATAAGGCTTGCCCTGGAAATAAAACAGGCCTGCACCCAATAACACAAGTACAAGAGCTAAGACGACATAAGTTTTGTTCATCTTGAAATATTTTTAGTAATCAACTTTTTTTACTTTGTTCTGGATTTGTGTAGCTGCTACAAACATACCAAGGGCAACAACAATCAGTATCATTATGAAAGCCGCTGGTGTTAGTCCAAGTGAATCAAAAACCATAGCATTGCCCATGAAACCTGATTTGTAAAATTCTTCGTAAAGCGGATAAAATTCAGCATATATAAAAACGCCAAGCATTAGCGCGAACGAATAAGCTATGGCATCAATTTTACCGATGGCAACCCCGGTGTAACAAGTTCCCGGACAATATCCACCCATAATAAAACCAAGGCCCATCACTATTCCGCCAACTATTGCCGGGCCAACATACATGGGGTTAATGTAAACTAAAGAAGCATCTATCCAACCCATAAAATGAAAGTAGTAAAGGCCGATGGCTGCTGTTATTGCTGCTGTAAAGAAAACTTTTAGTACGGTAAAATCGTAGCCATAAAATACTCCTGCAAGCTTTCTTGAGGATGAAAATCCTGATGACTCAAGGATAAACCCGAATGCAATGCCAATAATTATTGCAATAACATTGTTCCATGCAGGGTCTATAATATCTAAAGGAATTAGTGGTCCCATCATAACTATAAATTTTTAAATCCAGAATTTTCTGAAAAAGTAAGCAAATACGTATCCTGATCCAAATATGGCCATCATCGAAACGAATCCGGCAAGCGAAAGTGTAGCCATACCGGTGAGTGCTGCACCACTGGTACATCCACGAGCCATCTGCGATCCAAATCCAAAAGCAATACCTCCCAAAATAGCCATTATTATCCTGGTCCTTGAAGTAATTTTTGGCGAGTGTTCAACTTTAAACTTTAGCCTGCTCGATAAGGCTCCCGATAAGAGTGCCCCAGCAAGGATGCCTATTACTTCAAATACCAACCATTGGTTCATCGGGTTCTTGTCGTCGCTAATGAATTTGCTGTAGTAGGTGGCGTTTTCGGCATGGGCAGGGGCAACTTTATCCACTATTGCAACAGTAGCACTTTTTGCAGCACCACTGGCTCCAAGTCCTCTTCCGGTAATGTAAAACGTGGCCAACAATAGCAGCCCCAGCATTACACCCCCAAAGTAAGGATTCCAGTATTTCTTTGATTTATCTGTCATGGTTATTGTTTATAAATTTGTTTTTCAATAGTTTGAAAATATTGTATTATCATTCAGGGATTCAAGGATTCAAAAATTCAAAGATTCAAAGATTCAAAGATTCAATCATTCTCTCATTCAGTCCCCGCAAAAGCGGGATTTCGCTTCCTGCCTTGCCGGCAGGTACTCAACATTCAAAGATTAAATCATTCAACAATCCAACAATCCAACAGTATAACAATTTAACAATTTAACAATTCAATTATTCAGTCATTCTCTCTTTCTATCATTTTATCATTGGATCATTCTATCATTTCATCATTGTTCCCTAATAAAGATACCTTGTAATCTGTCCTGCCTCAACCATGATAAACCTGAAGACCAAACCGCCCATAAGAATCAGGAAAGCAGGAATCGCGATTGGGACTTTGTAACCACGTAGTTCTAGAATTTCAAGAGCCGCTGGGAAAATCAAGCCCAGGATGATAACAAATACCCAGAATGATACGGTAAATTCTCCGCCAAGGAATAAGTCGATGGCTTCTATCATTGCCTGCGAACCTGCCAGCGAACCCATGATCATGTGGGTGATAAAAAACAATTCGATAACGATGAGCAGGAGGTCAATTCTACTGAGTACTTTTCGTTCGTAATGACTCTTCGACATCCACATTATTACAGCCACACCCGTTGACATTCCTGAAACCAAAAACAAGGGGCCAAGTATCGCATTGTTCCACAAGGGCCTGGCATTAAAGGCACTCAATAGAATACCGGTATAAATACCCAGGATGATAGCCAGGATCATAATAACCCATGCCATAGGTTTGCGGTTTTTAATCGCCAGCGCTTCGGCATCCTTCAGCCATTGGAATTTCCAGTTCCAGCTTGGGATGAGTTCTCGCAGGTAGCTGGCAACCCATACCATCGATAATGGTGTGATAAACATCAGTACCCAGGCACCCCACGACATCGGGGATTCAAGCCTGATTGTTGTGTATAAACGCCAGAAAAAGAGTTGGTGTTTCAGGTCGAGAAATAGTGCAAATAAGCCCAGGACTAAGGCCCCGGGAACAAGAAATGGTGCCCACTTTACAGTAGTTGGCATTTCCTTTTCTTTTCCTAAAATGGTGTAGAGACTCGCGAAAAAGAGGATGCCGGCGGCAAGGCCACCCAAAAAAAGGTAGATGGGGATTTGCCAGTGCCAGATATTAAGAAAAGGGTCGATATATGGAATGTCACGTCCGCTGATAAATATTTCTTCTTTCATAATTTGCTGTGATTGTGGTTAAACCAGATAAAAGATTTGAGGTTTAGTGCCTGCTTCGGGAGCCAGAGCTTTGTATTTCCTGTTTTTTAGGGCGTTTGATATTTCGCTGTTTGGGTCATCAAGATCGCCAAAATACATGCACTTGGTTGGGCAAACCGATACACAGGCAGGAAGTTCTCCTTTTGTAACCCGGTGGTGGCAGAAAGTACATTTGTCAACCCAGCCTTCGGGGTGTGAGTAACGGGCATCGTAAGGACATGATTCGATACAAGCCCCGCAGCCAATACATTTGTCGTGGGTTACCAAAACGATCCCACCTTCAACAATGTGACTTGCTCCGGTAGGGCAGCAGCGGACACACGGTGAATTATCGCAATGGTTGCAACGTTCGGAGCGAAGTTCGATCTCAACATTGGGATAACTTCCGTCAACGGTTTCGGTAATCCAGTCGCGGCAATATCCCAGCGGGACATTGTTCTCGGTCTGGCAGGCTACCACACAATCACTACATCCGACACATTTTTTTGTGTCTATCGCCATGGCATATCTCATGATTTAACCTCCTCTTTAGGCTTTTCTGTTAAAAATGTTACAAAGTTTCCGCGCATCCCGGTCCCTCCCATAATTGGATCAACCTTCACATTGGTGATCATATCCGAATCGCTTGCTCCTTTCCCGTAGGCACGGCTTAATTTGCGGTCGCTATGGCCGAAACCATGGACCATATAAATAGAATCCCATCTGATCCGTTCGGTAACCCTTACTTTGATTGGGAACTCCGAAACTACTCCGTCCTGGTTTTTGATCCAGATATATTGGTCGTTTTTAAGATCCCACAGTTTGGCTACTTTCGGATTAATCCAAATGTTGTTTTCCTTTTTTAAATCGTGCAGGTTCGGATTGTTGGCGGTACGGCTAAATGTATGCATTGGTGCACGGCCATAAATCAATCGGTAATAACCGGCAGGTGGTTCAGCATGCGCTGTATAAACCGGCATGGGGTCAAAACCTGCATCTGCCAGTTCGGTGGAATAGAATTCTATTTTTCCTGAATTGGTGTTAAAATCATAGTCTTCACCTTTCGACAAATAAAGAGGTCCTGATTTACGCGGGAACTTTTTAACACCTATTTTTTTCATTTCATCGAGGGATGAGCCAACCTGCTGCAATTGCCAATCAAGCACCTCCTCAAAGTCTTTATAATTGAAATATTCATCCAGCCCCAGCTTGTGCCCCAGTTCCTTTGCCATCCACCAGGCCGGTTTGGTATCGCCTAATGGTTCGGTTGCAGGCATCCTAAGTGCGAGGTAAGGTTCGCGGTTAGGAGAAGTCCTGATGTCATCATATCTTTCAAGATAGGTGCATTCGGGAAGGACAACATCAGCATATCCTGTTATTTCCATTGGCATGGTGTCAACTACAGCAATAAATTCAACAGCATCCATTGCCTTTTGCAGGGATTCCTTTTGAGGCATGGTAAGCGGCAGGTTAGTACCGGCGACCATCCATGCTTTGATGACATGTTTCTTTTCAGGAGCAGGAATTGAGGCATCTATCAATCCATTGGCAATGGACAATCCGGCCAAAGGATATTTTCCATCTAAAGTATCACGCCACGACCATGCTGGCTTTGGATAATGAGGATGAGGAAAATGTGGCAATGATTTGCTTTCCTTGAAGTAGAAACCTCCGCGGCGTCCCCATGATCCGAGCAATCCATTGAGTATCGCCATCGCTCTTGCACGTTGTGTATCGTCACCATACCAGGTTACGTGGCGTCCGGGGTGAATGATTACCGAAGGTGCTGCATCTGCCATTTCACGGGCAGTTTTACGGATAACATCAGGTTTGATAGTTGTGATGCCATATGCCCATTCAGGTGTCATGTTTTTAACGTGGGCCTTTAGCTGATCAAAACCAAAGGTGTATTTTTCTACGTAATCGCGATCGTAAAGTTCTTCGTTAACGATGACGTTTATCCAGGCTAAAAGTAACGCAAGGTCAGTCGAAGGTTTTATAGGTAGCCAGAATTTGGATTTGCTGGCAGCAACAGACAATCTCGGGTCAACAGTAATAATGGATACACCTTTATCAATGGCATCCGACATTTCCTGCACCTGGCTGTTATGCATGTTCTCACCAAGGTGCGATCCAATCAGGACCAGGCATTTTGTATCGCGAATGTCAGTAGGCTCAGGAGAACCAACACCACTTCCAAAAGTTGCTGCAAAGCCTACTTCACGCGGCCCGCGACATTGTGCGTAAGACGGAGCGGTAATATTTGTAGAACCATAAGCTTTGAAAAGGTGGCCAAGATGTTTCCCAGCTGAACCATGATTAAACAATGCAAAAGCTTCAGGGCCATATTTATTGGAAACATCTTTCATTTTTGATGCAATCAAATCGAATGCCTCGTCCCAGCTTGCTTTCTTGAACGTGTCCTTTGCTCCACCAGTTCCTTTTACACGGATAAGCGGATGGGTTAAACGGTCGCTATCGTAATACATCCCGATACCACCGGTTCCGCGTGGGCAGAGTCGTCCATTACAATGTGGATCATTTTCGTTGCCAATGATCTTTAAAATCTTTCCGTTTTTATCCGTGTATGTCCATGCTGCACATTTCCAAAAACAAACTTCGCAATAGGTAGGATACCTGTTTTGTTTATTGAACCCTGAGTCAGAACTGTCGGGGCTGCCCAATAAAGAAGAGCCTTTGGCCATAGAAACAACGCTGGTAGCCATTGCAGCTCCCACTGTTCCCAGTGCCGAAATCTTAATAAAATCTCTCCTCGTCTTCATATTATTATTATATGTAAATACTTAGATGTAAAGCAAATGCAAAAGTATGCTTATTAATTGTTGTGTTTATTAATTAACAGAGGAAGTCTGTCAGATAAAAACATGGATTTGGTCAGGTTTTTTTGTGATTTAGGGATGTGAATGGGGGAGGTGAGGAGCAAAGCGCAAGGAGCAAGGAGCAAAGCGCAAGGAGCAAGGAGCAAGGAGCAAAGCGCAAGGAGCAAGGAGCAAAGGGCAAAGGGCAAAGGGCAAAGGGCAAAGGGCAAAGCAAAAGATAAATGT
>CAZBDF010000107.1:0-11727 GCA_964490385.1 uncultured Lentimicrobiaceae bacterium
AAGTTACTCTGCATGGGGCCATATTTTTGAAATACTGAGGGACTTATTACCTTATTTCTCGAATCCAGGATTTGGGTCAATTCAGGTGAATAATTGTGTAAGTGGACAGTTCGCAACTAAAGATTTTCTATTAGTGATTAATTTATTTCATCAACAAGTTAATCATTAAGGAATTGGGATAAAGCCTCTACACCTGAATCTGTCGATAGTATTGCCCCCTTAGAATAAAATCGTGAGTTATGAATGAAATAGTAGATTTGAAAGTACTCAATAATTACGAAATCTGGATAAAGTTTTCAGATGGCATAGATAAGACCATTGGTTTTAAGAAATTTTTCCAAAAAGGATTTTCCAGGGAATTACTCGACTATAGCCTTTTTTCAAAGGTAAAGATAGAACCAGGAGGTGGCATTGCCTGGCCCAATGGTTATGACTTTTGTCCCAATTTCCTTAGGGAGTTATAAACTTTTCTTCTACTTCTTAATGGCCTTATAAAAGTGATTTGTAATTCCATCATTAAAAATCACGAAATAAATGCCCGAAGGATGGCTGGACATATCAATGCTTTTTGAGGATATGCCAAAGGTTAAGTCTGTCAATTCTACCACGGTGCCATTTGCATCAAGTACCCTGACTTCACCTCTTGATTTGAGGGGTAAATCAAATTTCAAATTCAAAATATCTCCAAATGGATTGGGAGAAATTTGAAGCATCTCATCAGATTGGCTATTAAATTCAGAAACACCAATAGTTTCCATATTAAATACGGCAACATCATAAATGGTAACACTGCCTATGTTTGCACTCATATTTAACCAACAATAAAGCGTTTCACCATCCTTTTGCATTTTCATCCCCAGATAACCAGGACCCCCAAGCCATAAACCATATTGGGAGTTATCGCCGCCGTAGTAGTAAGCCATTTCCACACTAGCAGAACTCCAATTATTATATGGAGAAATACAAGTTTCCCCCACAAGCTTTGATGGCATTATCTCCGTACCGGAACACGGACTCATATTTAACCAGTACTCAGAGAAAATCGTATAATTTATTTCTGAAAAAGTAAATGACAACTCGGCTACACCATCATTGAACAAATCAAAAAGAACTGTATTTTCGGGAGGGGCAGTTGATACGAAGTGCAAGTCAGGTTCATAATCATGATACAGAACCCTGCCGATGGTTTTTTCGCCTGCCCTAAGGAAGTTTGGCATATGTAAAAAAAACAACGGACCAGGTTCGGATAGGCTATTGTAACTTGGATTATTAGCCACCGACAATATTTTAATATAATAACCAGAATCCTGCTGAATTCCATTGCCAAGGACATCAAGCATGTTTCCGTCAAGGCTGGTTTGATACCAGGCAGAACCATCTTGCCCCACTATTGTAAAGCTACTCTCGGGCAATGAATTAACCTGATTAAGTGAAAGGGGAATGGATCCTTCCGGGATCAAAATCACTCGGTATTCTGATATTGAAGATTGCCCTAATGCTGCATTAAACCTCACCCACACATCCGACACGTTTCCATTATCGGTTGTATCATAGGCAAATATTTCTGTAGGTGATTCGGCAGCAATTACAAATGGAATTGAATTCAACTCAACAGAGAGCGCATTATTTGTAAATGAGTAAGAGAGCAGTGCTAGAAGAAGACTAAGGATGAAGATATTTTTCATTTTCTAATGCTTTGTGTTCCTGCACAAATATAGTTAAATTTAAATATTAGAAAATATCTCAGGTTATTAAATAATGGAAGGAATAGATTCATAATAAAAAAACCGGAAGCATTTCGCTCCCGGCTTTTATTATTTTTCAGATTATCCTTAAGTGCCTAATTACACTTCAAAACAGTTGTCAGCTCATAGTTTGCGCTTTCAACAAAACGACCGTGAGCGGCATCAGTATATGCACCGCAAGCCTCGGTGTTCATACCTTTTCCTTTATATGCATTTCCCATTTCGTAGTAGTATTTTGCCTTGTAATCCTGGTTTTCAGCTTGGCTCAATTCGAGGCCTTTTTCGGTTGCTTTAAGTGCCTCATCGTAATTTTTGTTACCGTTGTTTGCCAGTGCCAGGTAATAGTAAGTGTCCTTATCAGCATCTCCATATTTTAATGAAGCGTTCAAATATTTTAGTGCGGAAATCCAGTCGCTTGCCTGCAATTTGGAAGCACCTTCGGCTTGCAACTTCTTTTGGGCAGTACTACTGATTTTTGTTGCCATTTTTTCGTCACCCTGTTTCTGTGCAAGTTCCAGGGCAGCAGCGAAAGAATTGTCCATTTCGTCATAATTCTTCAATTTGCTGTATGCAAGGCCCATTCCCCAATATGCCCTTGAATAATTTGGATTTAACGCTTTCGATTTTTCAAAGTTCTTCAAGGCATCGTCATAGCTTTTTTGTTTGTACAGTGCATTTCCTTTGGAGTAATACAGTTTAGGAATAATACTTTTCGACTTCTCAACAGTTTCGGTATCGCCATACTCATCACCATATTTAATGGCTTGTTCAAACTCGCTGATGGCTTTGTCTATATTTTTTTCTTTATAGTCGGCAGCTCCTATTTTGTAATAAAGCGATGGAATCTGGGCCTTAGCGCCCGAAACAATCTGTTCGCCTTCTACTCCGAGTTGTGATGCAATTTTAATACTCTCGTCATATTTTTGAATGGCTGTTTGGTAATCACCGGCTTTAACGGCCTGGTTGCCATCATTAAAAACCTCACCAGCCTGGTTGATATCCTGGGCAAAGATGCTAAAAGAAAAAGTTACTAAAATCAGTGTTACAAGCGTTTTCAATTTCATAATTCAATCAATAATTTATTTGTAATTAGTATTATTTCAAGTATAAACGGCGGCAAATATAGTAATGTATTAAAGGATCAACATATTGCCATATCATAATTTAACAAATATTAGTTAAACCAGGCCTGGACATCTTCCAATTTTAATGCCGGAATTTCTAGTTTGGCCTTTTTTCGGTATCCATTCAGCATTTGGTGTACTTTGGTGGGCTTCTCTTTCAGTAAATCATCAGGTGATGTATAGCCAGCTTTAATCACGTATTCAGCCCAATCGGCAGAAATCCCAAGTGCGATAAAATCTTCAGGGCCGGGCAATTCCACTTTCTTTTCGGGGCGCATGGCCGGGAAGAACAGTACATCCTGTATCGAGTTTGAATTGGTCATGATCATTGCCAACCGGTCGATGCCAATACCCAGGCCGGCCGTTGGCGGCATCCCAAATTCGAGGGCACGAAGGAAATCTTCGTCCAGCACCATCGATTCTTCATCTCCACGCTTTCCGAGTTCAAGTTGCTCTTCAAACCTTGCACGTTGGTCGATGGGATCGTTCAGTTCCGAAAATGCATTGCACAATTCTTTGCCATTACAAATGGCTTCAAACCTTTCAACTAGTCCATTTTTGCTCCGGTGCTTCTTGGCCAGCGGCGACATTTCCACCGGATAATCGGTAATAAAAGTTGGTTGAATCAGCTTGGCTTCGCATTTTTCACCAAAAATTTCGTCGATAATCTTTCCCTTGGCCATGGTTGGATCAATAGGAACCTGGAGCTTTGTCGCTGTTTCGCGCAATTGTGCCTCATCCATTTCTGAAATATCGATGCCTGTAAAATGCCCGATGGCTTCAAACATCGTGTAGCGTTTCCATGGCCGCTTAAAGTCAATCTGGTTTTCACCCACCTGAATCAATGTTTTTCCATGCAGGTCGAGGGCAGCTTTTTCAACCATCTCCTCCACCAGGTCCATCATCCACTCATAATCTTTATAGGCAACATACAATTCAATCTGTGTAAATTCAGGATTGTGAAAACGGCCCATGCCCTCATTCCTGAAATCCTTCGAAAATTCAAACACACCATCGTAACCTCCAACAATCAGTCTTTTCAGATAGAGCTCGTTGGCAATGCGCATGTAGAGCGTCATATCAAGCGCGTTGTGGTGTGTTTTAAAAGGTCTTGCAGCCGCTCCACCATACAGTGGCTGTAATATCGGGGTTTCAACTTCAAGATAGCTTTTCTGGTTCAGGAATTCACGAATGGAATTCACCATTTTGGTTCGCTTGATGAAGGTTTCCCTCACACCAGGATTTACAATCAGGTCAACGTAACGCTGACGATAGCGAAGGTCGGGATCAGTAAAAGCATCGTAAACCTTATCATCCTTTTCTTTGACGATTGGTAAGGGGCGCAGCGATTTGGTGAGTAATTTATATTCTTTTGCATGAATTGTTACCTCACCCATTTTGGTGACAAATACAAATCCTTTTATTCCAATAATATCCCCAATATCGAGCAGGCGCTTAAATACCGTGTTGTACATGGTTTTGTCTTCGCCGGGGCAAATTTCATCACGCTTAAAATAGCATTGAATGCGGCCCTTTTCATCCTGAATTTCCAAAAATGCTGCGGCGCCCATAATCCGGCGGCTCATAATACGGCCCGCTATGCTAAGTTCTTCAAATTTATCCTTGTCGGGATAATTTTCGTGAATTTCGCTGGTGGTAACGTTTACCGGAAATTCATCTGCCGGGAAGGGATTTATTCCCAAATCAATAAGATCTTGTAGCGATTGTCTCCTTACCTGTTCCTGTTCTGAAAGTATCTGTGCCATAATTTTTTTGAAAATTTGCGCAAAGATAGAATAAAAGAAGTTTGAAGTGCCGAAGCAAAGCTTCGAGCATTCCCGACCAAAGGTCGGTATTTGGCGTTTGGCGTTTTTTACCACACTAACTCACCACTCACCGATCACCGATCACCACTCACCGATCACCACTCACCGATCACCGATCACCACTCACCAATTACCGATTACCCTTCTTCCTCTCTGCTTTCTTTTTAATCCTGTCTTCCTTACGTTCTTCGTTGCCGCCACGGATGGTGGAACTAACACCACTTAAAGCGGATTTGGCGAGGTAGTTGAAGAAAGACCTTGTTTTGTCGCGCTGGAAATAAATAGTGCCTTTCCTGTTAAAAATACCCCAGGCAGGATTCTTTGACCGGACCACAAAAGTATTGGCAACAAAACTCGCTACACCTCCACCAAAACCTTTAGGTTGAAGAGATTCTTTGCTAATAAGTCGGATTGCCAGATTATTGTATTCAAAATTCATCTTACCAGTTGCCACTTCATTTGTAGCATCAAAATTAAAAGTAAGCATTTCGTTCTGACCTTTTTTTACTTTGACAAAAGCAATATGCTCGAGCAAGGGGTTCATTTTGGTTAAATCCATCGGGTTTAGCACAGCCTTCACGCTAAACAAGGTATCTCCACTTTTTAAATCGAACAGGACCGTCATATCAATCGCACCTTCGCCCATCAATTTTGTATTTACAACAAAACCCATCGTTGGCCGAGAGGCAATTAATTTCTCATCGTTGGTAATATTTCTTGCTTTAACGCTGATATCATCAAACCAAATTCTACCGGGCATAGTATCCGGCTGCATCAGCTCACGATAAGTGAAACGGGAATTCTCAATCCTGGCAGAGTCAAGCCGAACACCCATAGCTAAGTTTTTAAGTCCGGCAACCGGCAAATGGGGGAAATGATTTTTAGGCCGATCGTAGGACTTATCCCGGTAATCCTCGCCTTCGAGTCCAGTTAGATAAAAATAATCAGCCCTGAAATAATTATTGAAGAATAAATCATAAAGCCTGAAATTCTCAAGCCTTGCCTGGTCGAAAGCAAAATCGAGACGGTCGGTTTGGATACCTACTTTTTTGGCAAATGCAGCAGGCTCGAGCAGGGGCGTAACAAAACCGGAATCGATAAGCAATAAGGCATCTTCACTGGAAAAACTGATATTTGATGCCCCGAGCGAATAAAGGCCATTTCTTGTATTGTAGGTATAATCTTCAACTACAAGGTCGATGTCATCGGAATACAAAAACTTATTATTAAACACATCATTCACCGAATCGATGAAAATATTCCTTACAGCAACATCTACCCGATTTACAAGAAAAGTTGACTTTTCACCATCTCTGGAGTTAACGATTTTGAATGATGCATCATTTACATTAAAATCATCAATACGGGCTTCAAAAAGATGATCAGAAATCAAATCATAAAAATTTATTTTGGATTGAGGTTTCACCTTCTTCTGATTCGCAGTATATTCACGTTTGAGCAAAAATACCGGCGCTTCGACCATAATGCTATCAATGCCTAGTTTCCTGTTCTCAAGTAAATCAAAAAAGTCGATACCCAAAACATCCACCTCATCAAATCCAAATACTGCTTTACTTTCATCAATCACATCCGGGTTGAGGGACGACTGATTTTCAGTCATCGTAAATTTTTGTGCTATCAGGCTTCCACCCTTTGTTGTGAGACTAAAATCTTTCAGTTCCACTAACTGGTCCTTCTTCCCTTTAAAGGTAATTGGCTTGTTTAAATGAAACTGTACATCTCCGGCAAATAACACATTGTCCCGGGTCATACGCACAGTTGAGTCAATATACATATCATCAACCTTGATGGTGAAATCTTCGATATCTATAATTTCAGTATTATAGGTTGTGCCCGAAAAGGCTTCGACAGAAGAATTGTCAAACTCAATGGCCCTGACATCCCAAATATTGAAGGTTTTCAGCAATTGCTCCTTAATTGCTGTTAAATCTAATGTTGGGGTAGATGCAGCAGCAGTTGATTTCCCTGTAACAACCCTAAAAAGTGTATGATCAGCAAAAACCTTTTGCACCAACAGTTCCTTATTATAAATTGCACGGTGGATGGCAAAACCCGAAACTTCAATATCGGGAATATGCAGGGCCCAACCTTTGTCAAAATGATCGACGCTGAAATCGCCCGGGTAGAGCTCAAAATTTTTAATGTGCAGGAGCGAATCCTTCTTTGAAATATGCAAGTGATCAGTAGCAATTACCTGGGTCCCGCGTGGCGGCTGATAAAAAATACTCTCGAAACTCAGCTCCAGACTATCTGTAAGCAATTCCTCAAAATGTTCATATGACGAGGGCTTTATATCTGTGGCAAGGATATCGCCCTGTGTAAATTTTATCGAACTCTTACTTGGCATAGCTTCTTCAATAACCAGGTCAAGCCCTATTATGGACAAACTACCCACAGAATAGTTTTTAAGAAAATCGGGGATTTTGCCCACAGAATTAGCATCCTTATCCTTTGCATCGCTGACAAATAGCTTTGGATTGCGGATGGAAATTTCTCCAATGTCTATGTACCCTTGTTTATAAAGCCCGGCGAAATCAACAGCCATCGCCTTGAAATGGCCAACATCAATTTTCATCCGGTCGCCCTGGTTGAAGGTACTCCCTGCAATGGTTTTTAAAGTATCGATATGAACTCCATCAAGGCTTAAAGTGCCTTTTTTGGTGTCAACCATAAATCTGTTCATGTTCAATTGGTGTACACTGTCCGGGAGTTTGAATTCAAGATTCTCAACATCAATGTCAATTGCCGAAGAATAGAAAATATTATCCTCAATTTGAAGCGAATCTTCAGGCAGCATAAAATCAGTAACTTCAATATTCAGTTTGTCGGCAATTAATTGTTGATCAAAAATACCGCTTCCCTTTCCAAAAATAATTCCTGCATCAACAAGCCTGAATTGATCAACAGAGAGTGATTTGAGTATTCCCCCGCTAAGTGCATTGATATTATCCCCCATTGGGTTTTTATCGCCTTTTGCGACCAAAGGATCCAAATCAAGGTTAACGACAGGTCGAAGTAATTCAACAAGTTCCAGGTTCAAAGTCCTGTCAACAAAATCCTTTTTAAAATCCTTTCCAACAATTTTTAATTGAGGCAAATCCACAGTTACCTCAATGCGAAGTTTTGCTTCGTTAAGGCTGGCAACATTCAATCGATCGATGATAAAGGTTGAATTGCGTGTGTCGAAATTGAGTGTATCAAATGCAATTTTTTGCTCCAGTTTTGTAAGCACCAATTCTTGATTTAAAAGACTAAGCTTGATATCGGAAATAAAATAAAACGGATCGGATGAGGAAATCAGGGAGGAGTCTATCCGAATTTTAAACAGGTCTAAGCTTAGGTCGGGAACGTGAAAACCATCCATCGCACCAGGCAATAAATTTTCGATGGCAAAGTCAGCGTGTTCAATGGATATCTGGTCAACATTAACAGGATAAAATACAGATGCAACTTCATTAAAAATTTCGGTTTCAAAGTTTTCCGGCAACTTGCCTTTCTGATGCTTCGGTGGTAAATTTAACTTTATGGCAGGCCGGCTGATCAACAATTGCCCAGCAAGTAGTTTCCCATCGAGCGCACCCACGAAATCAACCCCATCGAAAGCAAGCCTTGGCACAGCTATTTCATACAATGCTTCACTAGCATCTAACCCTGTTGAATCCTTTCGGATAAGTACATCGAGCAACTCGATACTTTGTTCTGTTGAAGAAACATTAATACCACCAAAAGCAATTTCATGGTCCTTGTCTTTAAGATCAAAATGTCCACCCTTTAGCGAAACCCCAATGCTATCCGAGAAAAAGAGCCTGTCTTTTTGTTGATGGGCAACCGAATCCAAATGAAAATTTGAAATACCAATCGAAATATGATCCAGCTTGATCACCTTGACGCCACCGGCAGCAACACTATGTAGCACAAATAAACCACTGTCGATGGTTAACTGTTCGATCTTCAATAAGCTTAAATAATCTTTGATGTAGCTGTGCAAATCCCTATGGTCGAAATTACCACCCGATCTTGCTGTTGTATCGGCAGCAGCCATTGGCGAAACAAACCTCATACTTGGTTTACCCAAATAAATATCTGTAACGGTCAATTCCCTTTTAAGAAGAACAGACCACAAACCATCTAATTTAATGTGAAGTTCGTCAACCTGCAAGTCGAAGTACTTTTTGGGCAATTCAAACTTTCCCGAGATGGAGTCCACTTTGTTTGTGTCAGGAAGTAATTGCAACTTGGCAATTGAAAGATCACGGCTAAAAATATTAAAACTGATCTTGTCGTATTCAAAATCATACTTCCCGTTAGTTTCCGACCGAATGATTTCACGGGCTGTTTCACCAAATATCCGATCAGCATAAAAATTAGCGAGCAAAGGGATAATTATGAACACGATAATGAAAATGCCGGATACCCAGTAAATCCACCTTCTCACCCTTCGCTTTTTCCTGCTTTTTGCCGGGGATTGATCCGAGGATTTAGTATCCCCCTGTGACTTAATATCTGATTCCTGGTTTTTCAATGTGATTGCTCAATTTTTCATTTGTTCTCAAAAGTATGAAAAAAAATTCATCAGAATAGAAGTAATGGTTTTTTAGTGGCTAAACCAAAGGATAAAAAGCATCTTTAATTTGCTTCACCGTGTAAGTTTTTCCGTAAAATAGAACACTTAAAATATCGAAGCGGGTTTCGAGGTCGATCTCTTTTTTTTCGACATAGGCATTTGCACCACGAATGAGGAAGTGCTGCTTTTGGCGGGTTACAAATTCTTCGGGCTCGCCAAAATAATTGGTCCGTCGGGTTTTCACCTCGGCAATTACCAGGAAGTCGCCATCACGGGCAATGATGTCGATCTCATCTTTGCCAAAGCGCCAGTTGCGTTCCAGTATTTCGTAGCCGCTATCGCGAAGGTATTTCTCGGCCAGTTCTTCTCCTTTTATTCCCAGTTCGTTGTGGTCAGCCATTTTTTGAAAAGTTTAGAGTGACTAAAGTTTGGAGTGACTAAAGTATAGTTTTACCACCTCATTGGAAACATCCAAATTTACAGTGCGTCCGATGATTATTGGATAGTTTTCTTTTTGATGGCCTGCCGGGAAATTGAAGCATACCGGGTAATCATATTCAGAAACTGATTCAGCAATAATTTCTTCTGCCGATTTTCCAAATTTTACTTCGTTGTCTTCCATGCTGGTAAGGCCGCCAACCACCAGGCCAGAAAGGTTACTGAGTTTGCCGGCACGTTTCAAGGTCCACATCATCCGGTCGAGGCGGTAAAGATTTTCACCAACTTCTTCGATGAAGAGGGTTTTTCCATCGGTATCAATATCAGAACAGCTTCCAAGCAAACTACAAAGAATCGACAAATTTCCGCCAACGATTATAGCTTCAACTGTTCCATTTCGATTTAATGGATATGAAGGAATCTCATATTCAAGGCTTTTTCCAGCTAGTGCGGAAAATAGATTTTTGATCGATTGATCCCCTACCCCATTTTCAGGGAAATTTAAGGGCATCTTGGCGTGCATGCTTTCGATTTTGAAATTTGAATAAAGGTGAGAATGAAAAACAGTGATGTCACTAAAACCAACAATCCATTTGGGATGTTTTATGAAATGGCCAAAATCCAGTTGATCGATAATCCTCACCGAACCATAACCTCCACGCGAGCACAATATCATTTTCACCTCCTCATCATCCAGCATTTGCTGAAAATCTTCGGCACGTTGTTGATCGGTTCCTGCAAATTGATGATAAATAGAAGCTGCATGTTTGCCAATCTTTACCTTTAATCCAAACCCTTCGATAATCTGCTTTGCATTAGATATTACCTGAGCAGAAATGCTTTTCGCAGGTGAAACGATTGCGATGATATCGCCTGGTTTTAGGTAGGGTGGTGTGGTCATAGGTTGATATAATGTGAAATTTAGGCAATGAATAATTTGGTGTATGTATTGCGAGGGTTTAAAAATGCAAACGTGCCGCATAGAAGTTCTTATTCAGTTTCTAATAAATCAGTAATATTTACAGTATAAAATAGTCCGGATTTTGTGGTTAAATTCATATCGTTTCTATTATAAAAATCCATTAAATCATCATGGTTATACATAGCGATATCAAATAAAGTGTCCGTATGTTCTCCAAATTTAAAAATCACGTAGTCGGACGCACAACGCTTAAATAATCGAAATGACGCAATTCCACTATTCGTTACAATTGTGCTTTTAGGAGGCACAACTATTTCTAATAATGAATCACTTAATATAATCGAAGGTCGCACTTCCATTATATCATACCAATCATCCAATTTTCTATTAGGTACAATATTATTACTGTAGTATATATTTTCATAGAATGATTTGCAATAAGTATTTTCTGAATTGTAATTCCCAACTAATTGTAATTTCAATGTGTCGGAAGAGTTGTTTCGTACGAAGCTCATCCCTCCAGGATCGCAAGACTGAAGGAAAATTACAGCAATAACAAGAAATCCTAAATACTTTTTCATATTGTAGTCGTTGTTTTTCTCTTATGCCTAACTTACTATTATACGGACAACTGTCTGACAGTTTAACAATAATCTATTTTGAAACTTTTATTTTAGTTGTTGATAATGTATTCCCACTTTGTACCCTCAATAAATAAACACCTTCGGGCAAACTTGAAACATCAACCCGGAGTTGGTTATCACCATTCACCAAGCTACGGCTACTTCTTTGTATTTCTTTCCCCTGAAGGTTGATTAACACGAGTTCAATTTGGGCATCTGTCGGACTGTTGAATTCCAAATTTACAAAGTTGCTACTTGGATTTGGGAAAACACGGCTGAGGATCAATTCATTTTTGGGTTCATCAATTCCTGAAATGTATGAGCCATCCAGGATAATTTCTTCGCAATAAGTTGATGCTTGTCCGGCTGCATCCATAATAGTTAGGCAAACAACATAAGTTCCGGGTCCGTTAAAGCTATGCACCGGATTCTGTTCATTCGACATCGTCCCATCGCCAAACTCC
>CAZBDF010000108.1:0-11679 GCA_964490385.1 uncultured Lentimicrobiaceae bacterium
GTGTCAGCGAAAAGGCAGGGGGGTAATATCAAATTTATTATTCTCCGGCATAAATGCCGGAGCTATGGAATAGTACCGACTTTATGGACAGGCACTAGATAGTCTTTGCAAGAAAACTCCATGCATTGAAAACCAGCGATTACCCCATCCCTAAAGGGAGCACTGATTTTCAACGCTTTTCCTTCAGGGATCAAGGGTAAAAAAGCATTGAAAATCAAATTGGAGAGGTTTTCTTGCAGGCACTAATTACCATTTCGACGTGTTGGGTTAATTTTAAACATTGAGTACGCAAACACAAATTAAGATACGTCATATCAAGTTAAACCTAACTTTTTCTGTCCTTACGCCGGATAAGGTACAATCCAAAATAGGTAATCAATCCATTTAGTATGAGCAACTCGAAACCAAATTTATAGCCCCAAAGCCAGGCAACTGAATTTGAACTAATGATGTAACAAAGCAGTGGCGACAAAATTGCAACAAAGGGAACGAAACGGTCCTTGACTTTTTTCTTGCTAAAGAGACCGAAAGCAAAAAGACCAAGCAAGGGGCCATAGGTGTAACCGGCAATAGTGAAGAGTTCAGAAATCACTGCTTCGTTGTTGATGGCCTTGAAAAGGACAATTACAAATATCAAAAAAATGGCAATGCCAAAATGGGCAGTGTATCTAATTTTTATTTTTTGCTTTTCGGTAAATTTATTTGCTTTATTAATTCCTAAAAAGTCGATGGTAAAAGATGTAGTTAAAGCAGTAAGCGCACTATCGGCACTGGAATAAGCCGCCGAAATCAACCCGATGATAAAAGTAATACCGGCAACAGGCCCAAGGTAATTAAGGGCAATAGTTGGGAAAAGATTGTCGCTGGTTCCTTCGATGTTTATCCCCTTTGTATTCGCAAAAATCACCAAAACTGCACCCAGCGAAAGGAACAGTAAATTTACCGGCACAAGCACCCAACTGAGGCTAATGATATTTTTTTGCGCATCCTTCAGGTTTTTACAACTTAGGTTTTTCTGCATCATGTCCTGGTCGAGGCCGGTCATAACGATAGCGAGAAACGCACCGGAAAAAAATTCCTTTACAAAGAAGCGTTTATCCTGCCAGTTGGTAAAAATCATTTTTGAATAATCCCCATCAACAATTCCGTTTATTAAGCCACCGAAGCTTGCAGCCATTTCATCTTTAATAAAATAGATGGTTATGCCAACCGCCGCCAGCATAAAGGTAGTTTGCAGGGTGTCAGTCCAGACAATTGTTTTAATGCCACCTTTAAAAGTATAAAGATTAATGAGCAGCATAAATATTACAACGGTTACCCAAAATGGAATATCATAACTATCGAAAACAAAAAGCTGCAACACGTTTATAACAAGAAACATCCTAAAGGAGGCGCCAATAACACGTGAAAGAAGAAAATAGAATGCACCGGTTTTGTAGGACCAAAAGCCAAACCGACCTTCCAGGTAACTGTAAATTGATGTGAGTTGAAGCTTATAATACAAGGGTAATAAAACTCTTGCAATGGTGAAATAGCCCAGCAAATATCCGATAACCACCATCATGTACGAAAACTGCGTTGTCGTAACCCAGCCGGGAACCGAGATAAAAGTAACACCCGATAATGAAGCCCCGATCATTCCGTAAGCCACAACATACCAGGGCGAAACCCGGTTGCCCACAAAATAAGATTCGTTGTTCGATTTGCGGGAAGTAAAAAAACTAACTACAAACAACAAAAATGTGTATCCTAAAAAACTGAAGATAATGAGTTGGTGGGACATTGGGGGGAGGATGGTTAAATTGTTAAATTGTTAAATGGTTGAATGGTTGAATGGTTGAATGGTTAAATTGTTGAATTGTTGAATTGTTAAATTGTTATATGGTTAAATTGCCTGCCTCGCCGCAGCCTATCCTGAAAACTTAAGTAAATACCTAAATTATGAAGGCGGGTTGAATCTTTGAATCGTTGAATTGTTAAATTGCTACATTGTTAAATTGTTGAATTCTTGAATCCTTGAATCCTTGAATTGTTGAATTGTTGAATGATCCCCTATTTCCCCCGACGTATCCAATCCACCAATATCGGTCACTGCAATATATTTGCAAAATCGATCAGGCCATCAAAATGATAATCAACAAGTCTTGGATTATTATTTGCAATCGAAAAATCATCACCAATCAAAACCGTTTTCATTTTTAGCCGTTTGCCGAATTGCATGTCGCTTTTCGAATCGCCGGCAATAATTGACTTTTTGAAATTAATTTCAGGAAAGTCCTTTCTTGCTTTCAATCCCATCCCGATTTGTGGTTTCCTATAGAAACTTCCTGAATCTTTCAGGTCAGGGCAAAAATAGACCCTGTCGATCTTTCCGCCTACCTTGGCAACTTCATCTGTCATTTTTTGGTGAATCTCATTTAAAGTACCTTCCTTCATCACACCCCGCCCGATTCCACGTTGGTTGGTCACAACCACAATCCGTCCGAAGGTTTCGGTAAATAATTTAACGGCATGTAGCACACCATCGGTGAATTCAAACTCATCCCATGACTTTACATAGTCATCCACCAGCCGCCGGTTGATCACACCATCCCTGTCAAGGAAAAGTGTCCAATCTTTAGAAATATTCAAATTCTTTAAAGTCATCTTGTGCCTTTGCATAATCTGCCGGTACACCAATATCAATAAAGTATTGCCGGCACATAATTCCGTAAAATTTATTTTGGGAATAATACTTTTCAAACAAATCTTTCTCTAACGAAAACTTATCAGGTAAATCGAAACGCTGAAAAAAAGCTTTGTTAATCAGATATACCCCGCCGTTGATAAGCCCGGGGCCACTTTTGGTTGACTTTGTCCAGAACCCGGTGATCCGTCTGTCGTCGTCCCTTTCGATGGAACCGTACCTGCTTACATCTTCAACCTCGCGCAGCACAATACTTAATTTCGATTCCTTAGCCTGATGGATATCCAGAAATTTCCGGTAGTCGATATGGTAAAAAGTATCGCCATTCATGGCATACACCGAACTGCCCTCAACCTTTTCCATCGCCAGTTTCAGGCCACCTCCTGTCCCGCAGGGTTCTTCCTCGATGGCATAGTCTATCCTGGTATTTTTATACTTATCGCCATAATGATCCATGATGAAATCCCGCTTGTATCCCACTGAGATGATAACATGGTTTATCCCAAAAACATCCAGGTAGTCAAGCTGATAATCGAGAAAAGGTTTGCCATTGACTATGGCCATGGCCTTGGGCCGGTCAGCCACAACTTCACGCAAGCGTGTTCCCAATCCTCCGGCAAGTATAATCGCCTCTTTTATCATGATTTTGGAAATAATGTTGATTCGACGATTTCGCAAACAATATGGCCCAATAAAATATGGGCTTCCTGGATGCGTGGCGTATCGTTGCTGGGAACGTTAACCAGATATTCGCAGGCTTGTTTCATTGCTCCACCCGATTCACCGGTTAAACCAACGGTAATCATTCCAATCTCATCGGCAACTTTTATTGCCCTAAGAATATTCTTTGAGTTGCCTGAGGTGGATAAACAAAAAAGCATATCACCCTTGCGGCCCTTGGCTTTCACCAACCTGGCAAATATTTCGTCGTAGGAATAATCGTTGGCAACGGCAGTGAGATAAGAAGTATTTACATGCAAAGCTTCGGCAAACAGCGGTGGGCGATCGTAGTAAAACCTGCCCGAAAGTTCAGCAGCAAGGTGTTGTGCATCGGCAGCACTTCCACCATTTCCACAAAAGAGCACCTTTCCGTCATTTTTAAAAACGCTGACCATCTGATCGGCAGCTTGCTGTACAGTTTTCAATAAAGCCTTGTTATCGAGTATTTTCTGTTTTGTATTTATCGAATCTTTGATTGACTTTTCGATCATAAATATATTGTTAAATATTGGATGCAAAGATAGTTTATTTGGTGGTAGGGAAATTTTGAATGGTGAGTTTTGAACGATGAATTGGTGGTGCTCTTTGAATGTGGACATTAAATTTGCCCAAGCAAAGAAATCATTAGCCCACTCCTAGCTCACCTTTTCCCTTTTCGGTAATAAACAGGTAGAACTTTAGTTTTTCGATAATGCCCTCCTGGGTGAAAATATTGATAAGCACCTGAACCATCTTTTTTGTCCCGTCAATGAGCAAGCGGAAATCTTTTTCGTTGATGCCTCTTGGCTTCCCTGATAATTCACGGAGTAACTTTGTACGGATAGAATTAAGTAACAGAATGTCGATAAAATCCTCGCCATTAAAATAAATTTTTCTTTCGTGGGCGAGGTAAGTCAACAGCATCATCAATTTTCCCTTGTTGATTTTTTCATAGTTGGCCATTGCTTCCAGTTCTTTCATTGTAGGCCTGTTCATCCCAAAGCCTTCAATTTTATATTCCAGCCAACTGAGTTGTTCTTTAGTTCGGGGATCGATTTTTACTTTATGACCGGTCAAAGCCCATGTTGCACCAACTCTTTTCAATTGTCCATCACCCAACATTTTCGAAAGTTGGTTTTGAAGAAACTGCAAACCAAAAGTGTTTGTAAGTCCGGTTTTGCCCGCCAATTCTTTCAACGCATAACCTTCGGCAAATAGTGGATTGGTTTTATGCCATTCGGCGAGAATATCCAGGATTTTGGATAGAAGCTGATTTCGCATCGCATCAGAAACCAGGTAATCCTTTCCATCAAGTTGCAAAACTTCAATGCCACTGATCTGCCCATCCTCGATCGCCGATTTTATTTCATCAGCAGGAATATCAATCTTTTCTGAAAGTGAATCAAGGGTTACAGGTTTGTCAAATTTATTGAGTTCAAAAAGTATCAGGCCTTCGAGGTTCTCTTCGTTTAGCATGGCATCAACCAGTTGCTGAAGACCGAGTACAAGTTTATCAGTCCGACGTTTATGATGCAAAGGTTTCTCATCTATAATTGTCCCACCTCCGATGGTTTGGTCGTTTGAGGAATTCCGGATAATGAACTTGTCCTTATTGAGCAGAATAGATGGTTTCTCCAAATGAACCTGTACAATAGCATCCTCACCACCTTTCAAAATATCTTTGTTCAGCAAATGAATGCGCGCTTTGCTATAGAAAGTACCGGTATGAATTATTACGTGCGACCAAAGGCCCAGGTTGATAATTCCATCAAATAGTTCGAGGCGTGCATCTATCATATCCACCGGATCCATTTCTTTGCCCAACAACAACATACCCCGCTCAAATTCGGTCTGCTTCAATCCCGAAATATTCAGTGCCGCACGGTCGCCAGCGTCAACATGCGAAACAGATTGTCCATGCCGTTCGATGCTCCTCACTTTAACCTTTTCGCCTCTACCAGGATAAGGATATAAATCGTTGCCAAGCGATATTTTACCATTGAGCACCGAACCGGTAACTACCAGCCCATGCCCTTTAACATTGAAATACCTGTCGGTGTACATCCTGAAAAGCTTACCGATTTTTTTGGCAGAGGTTTGTTCAGCAATTTTAAGGATTTCACTTTTTAATTCATCAATACCGGCACCGGTAACTGATGAAACAGGTATAATTGGCGTATCGCTGAGTGAAGTATTTTCGAGGTACTCAATAATTTCAAGGTTTGCCAATTCGAGCATTTCTGCATCAACAAGATCAGATTTTGTTAGTGCCACCAATCCTTTCTTTACGCCAAGCATCTGCAAAATGTTGAGGTGTTCTTTTGTTTGCGGCATGATCCCGCTATCGGCAGCAATTACCAGCAAAACAAAATCTATTCCGTAGGCTCCAGCTACCATGGTCTTAATAAAGTCTTTGTGCCCTGGCACATCAATGATTCCGATGCTAATATCATCATTAAATTCGAGGTGGGCAAATCCCAGGTTGATGGTGATGCCACGGGATTTTTCTTCTTTGTGGGTGTCGCAATCAATACCTGTGAGGGCAGCAATCAAAGCAGTTTTACCATGATCCACATGGCCGGCAGTACCCAAAATTAAATGTTTACCCATCCTTCAATGCCTCCTTACAAACCTTTGAAATTAATTCTGCTGATTCATCAATCTGGTTGCTGTCGAGCGTAAGCACGTCAAAAATCAATTTCCCTTTGCGCAAGACCCCAAGCAATGGCCTGTCTCCTTTTAAAAGATTGTAAAATACTTTTTCTGCATATGCTGCTTTTTCTTTTCTAGAGCCCTCACCTAAACCAAGTTGAACTGCAATACTATCGATGGTTTCATCGGGCAATGATCCTCCACCAGCCTGACCAAAACTTTTTACAATTTCAAGTTTTAAACCGGCTTGCAGTAGGCCATCCTTCAATTTTTCAGCTTTCAAGTCCAGCTCTTCCATCGAAGAACCCAACATCTTATAAACTGGAGAGTTTGCAACAAACTTTTCTTCATCCAAATAATTTATACAAAGTGAACCAAGCAAAGCAAGCGTTTCTTTACCGACACGCAAAGCGCGTGTCATGGGCTCCTTTTTCAATTTTGCGATCAGATCAGCCTTTCCGGCGATGATGCCCGCCTGGGGCCCACCGAGTAATTTATCACCACTGAAAGTCACCAGGTCAATACCTTTTGCGAGGGTCGTCATAACATCCGGTTCGTCTTTTAGAATTGGAACAGATGGCTTCCGAAGCAAACCTGAGCCCATATCATACACCACAGGAATATCATTTTGTTTTCCCAACTTTACCAATTCTTCAAGGGTTGCTTCTTTTGTAAATCCTTTAATGATATAATTTGAAGTGTGAACTTTAAGAAGCATCGCAGTGTTCTCAGATATTGCATTTTCAAAATCTGCTAAATGGGTTTTGTTGGTAGTACCCACTTCAATCATATTACAATCAGAAGCTTTCATAATATCTGGCATCCTGAATGAGCCGCCAATTTCGATCAACTCGCCACGTGAAACCACCACCTCCCGGCCTTTTGCAAAAGCACGCAACACCAGCATGATTGCAGCAGCATTATTGTTCACTACCAGCACATCTTCGGCACCGGTGAGGTATTTCAGAATTTCGGTTACATGAACATAACGGGAACCACGTTTGGCATTATCCAAATCAAATTCAAGATTGTTATATCCGGTAAGCACTTCATTTGCATCTTCCAACAAAGCCTTTCCGAAAGGAGCCCTGCCCAGGTTAGTATGAACAATTACACCGGTGGCATTGATTACCGGTTTCAGGCTTTTGGTATTGATTAAATCTACCTTGCGTTTTATCCTGGTGATGATTTCTTCCAATGAAATTACCGGAATACCCTCACCAATCGACTGACGAAGTTCTTTTAAAACATCCCTGACAAAATAGACAACCAGTTCGCGTTGATGTTTTTGCAACAACAATTGCATCGAATCATCAGCAAGTATTTTATCAACTCCGGGGAGTTTGCTAAAAATCGTTTTATTAGATTGTATGTGTGCTTGTGATTTTTTCAATTGACGGAGGGTTGAATTAAAAGCTTCGTGATAAGTCAGCGAGGCAATAAAATAACATAATTTTTAATGGGCGCATCGGATCTGAATTTTGTTTATCCCGAAACGCTCTGATATTGGGAATTGTATCTGTAGCTCAATTGGTACAAGTTAAAGGGTGATATTAATATGTGATTGTCGATTAGTGATTTTTGATTTAAGATGTTCATCCCTATCATTATGACACAAAATCAAAAATCAACATTCAAAAATCATCAATCTTAAATTGATTTCTTAATGCATTTTCAAGACACCTAAAATATAAAAAAGCAGAGAGAGCAGGGATCGAACCTGCCACAGCCGGTGTTATCCGTCTGTTATTGGTTTTGAAGACCAACTGAAACACCAGTTCCATCCTCTCTGTTTGATGCATGCAAAAGTAGTAATAAAATTATTTAGTCAGACATTAACCAGTGTAAAACTTAAGGGAGCAGGTTAAACCTGCATTGTAATTTTAGTTCATCGAATTTTTCTGGAATTAGTTGAAACATAAAAACTTTGAGTCAGCTTTCTATTTTTGTAGAAATTTATTCACTAAATTTGCAATGAACATTCAAAGACGCCATTCATTGCAAAAAATAATCATATGCAATTATTAACAATAGAGCTGACAAACATCAACTCTTTGGAAGCCATCCAAGAATTGGAGCATAAGCGCTTGATTCGGATTATAAAAAAACCGGACATTAACTCTTTTACTTTGCCAGGAGAACCAATAACTGAGGAAGACTTTATAAAGTGGGTTGAGTATGCTGAGGATTCCCCTACTGTAAGTTTAACAGAAGCCAAACTACAATGGACAGCGCGAAAGAAAAAACTCCAAAATCTTATTCGTTAAGAGTAAGTGATAACGCACTTCAAAATATTGAAGACATTACAGGTTACATTGCTTATATTAAGCACCAGCCTTTATCCGCCGACGTATCGGTGATAAAATTTTTGAAACAATAGATCGTATTAATCTGAACCCTTTGGCATTTCGCGAATGTGAAGAAATCCCTACCAAGACAAAAATTTACCGTAAAGCAGTTTGTATGAGTTGGCTAATCATTTTCAAAATTAAATCCACCAATATTATTGTTCTTGGAATTATTCATGGAAAACGAAGGGCTTCAAGAATTAGAAGCTTTAGAAGGGTACAATAAACAGTGCATCGCTCATTAAAAAATACACTGGAGCTATGTGAAGGAATAGTTTTCGAATCAAATCATTGGGGTGTACGACAAATATCCACCTGTAAAATTGGTTATCATCGAATTACGCAGATTAATCGAATTATCACCTGCCTTGGGCAGGTAAAATTCGTGTAATTCGTTCCATTCGATGAAAAATTAAATCATTTAAAGATAGCATTGTGATATTTGTCGTGTACCCAATCATTGTGTTATAATTCAAAACATGCTACATTTGTGAAAAATGTATTCACTTTCAACGAAGAAAAATTATGCAAGCTTTACGACAGATTATAGATGTTACCAGCCATCTATTAAAGATACATCTTCCAAAGAATTTTGAAGCAACCAAGGTTGAAGTCATCTTGTTCTCTTAAATCAAGATTTTAAGCAAAAAAAAAGGAAAGCCAAATCAGCTTTCCTTTTTTTTAAAATTAAATTGGAGTTGCCCTCTATCGCGACAACAATATTTTACCGGCACTGGATTTACCATTGATCTGGACATTGTAAAAATAAACCCCATTATTTACCCTGTTATCAATGTTTGAATTACCAGCCCAAACAAAGGAATGGTTTCCATCCGTGAGGCTGCCTTCATATAAATTATTGATCATTCGTCCGCTTTCATCAAAAATACGAACGCTTACATCAGCAGATCCATTCAAATTAAAGGAGATATTTACCTGCTCAGTAAATGGGTTTGGATAAGCATTCACTTCCATTCCATGTAATCCGGAAAAGGCTTCTTCAATATCAGTAATTGTGATGATACCAAGGAAATAGTTTACAATCTCCGCCATCAGATAGGTTTTCATACTCAAACTGTCGCTATCTTTAAAAGCTCCAATAGCCACCGATGAAGTAATGGCCTTATAATTTTCGGTTTGCAAATAGAACATCCTCGAAATGTTTTCCTCACAATTATAAAGTGGTGTAGCAGTGGTTCCCATCAATTGGTCCACGCTATAATGTGCATCGTCGCCACCGGCATACTCAAAGTCGATTGACTTTACCAATTCTTCCGATTGTGCGCTTAAATATTCTACCTCATCAAAATCGCCATCATTCTTAAACTTAATACCGAGTTTTTCGATAAAGTCAGTTCCAAAATGATCGATCCCAATATTTACACTTTCTACGTACAGGTTACCACCATTATCAAGGTAGTCGTTCAGTTTTGCCTGGTCTGCTACATTTACAGTACCTGGCGGGGTATTACCTCAACTCAAACAATACGTACCCATCGTTGTCACAACGAGATCGTACCCTGATAAATCTCCTGGTAAGTTTTGAACAGTTTCAAACTGGATACCTGCCCTGTAAAGCGCCATAACCAGCGTTTGGCTTGCCTGCTCCTTCATTCCCGTAGCAGGATTGTAAATGGTTTCGATGCCATTGTCGTTGTCCCAAAGCAGCACGTTGTAATCGTATTCAGGCTCAATCCTGAGGAAAATATCACTGGTGTTATTGTTCAAAAGATATTCGTCTGTTTCTGAAATTACTTCAGCATACAAACAAGTGTTGTGCAAAACATCCGATGACCACAGGAAGTCAACACTTACAGTTTGGCCGGGATCAATTGTTTGATCGAATTCAACTGTTACAACTTCGCCAAATTCTTTGTAGCTAAAAACCTTGATCATAAAACCATTCTCAGTTTCGAGGCCAAGATTTTCTACCTCAACAGTCCATGTACCCTCAACATTGGGATGCAGGTTAGCCGGGCCAGAAATATCAACAGTTGCCAATTCATGATCAAAAATTGAGGTTACCTGAACATTATGAATGTACCAGCCCCACAATGCACCCGTTGTTGCTCCTTGCGACCTGAATTTCAATTGTATGGTTTCACCGGCATAAGCGTCCAAATCGAAGGCAATTTCTTCAC
Source organism: uncultured Lentimicrobiaceae bacterium (assembly GCA_964490385.1). Classification (GTDB taxonomy): domain Bacteria; phylum Bacteroidota; class Bacteroidia; order Bacteroidales; family 4484-276; genus 4484-276. The sequence goes on from CAZBDF010000108.1 coordinate 10,527, forward strand.
CTCCGTAGTTACCCCAGGCACCATCCAGCAATTCGTGGCTCCAAATCACATCTTCTTCACCGCCATTAACAATAATGATTTCTGTGGTTTCATTGCTTACATAATTCATGTAAACATCAACAAACTGACTAATGGTCAAATCTCCACCATTTATCGAAACATCAAAGGGCTGCGACATTGCTGTGAAATCGAAATCTTCGGTAATAGGATAGTAGTAGAGTAGCAGCGCTCCGCCCTCTACACCCCAGTTCCCCTCAAATTCCCAGCCAGGTGGGCTTTCAATAAATTTTTCCTCCAACGTTACCGTTTGGCCAAAACCATACGACATCGTTAAAATGAAAAATGTTAGTAATACAAATAGTTTTTTCATAGGTATTGAGTTTGCTTAATTAATTTAGAATGCACAAATCTAATTATATAAATACTAGTGTATCAAACATTAACATTTTTTTAAGAAAAAAGATTCAAAAAAGTGCAAAATAATTTGGTCACTCCAAAAAAATATTATCTTTGCAGCCGCATTAGCGAGATAGTTCTTCAGAAAAAAATTGGTCCGGTAGTTCAGTTGGTTAGAATGCCTGCCTGTCACGCAGGAGGTCGCGAGTTCGAGTCTCGTCCGGACCGCCAAAGCCACGCAAATTGCGTGGCTTTTTTTATGCCTAAAAGTTACCTCAACTTTTGGCCATCCTCCCACTTTTTCCTGATTGGAATAATTATTGGTTTTGACTATCCCCAAACGCAAAATTTAAACCGCAAAGTACGCAGAGGACGCAGTTAAGAATTTTGCCCAAATCTATAATTCAAAAACTCAAACGCAAAACGCAAAAACTAAACCGCAAAGTACGCAGAGGGCGCAGTTAAGAATTTGTCACAAATCTATGATTCAAAAACTAAACCGCAAAACGCAATAATTAAACCGCAAAGTTCGCAAGGGGCACAGTTAAGAATTTTGCCCAAATCTATGACTGGAAAACGCAAACGCAAAACTCGAAACGTTGATCGCCAAACTCTTTTTCTAATTATGCCCACCAACCACAATACGCATGATCTTTAGGTTTAACACAAAAAACCTGAAGATCTGGAATGGCCAGAACTTACGTAAAAATTTTGTGCCCTTTGTTGGAACAGGAGGGTAATGCTCGTCTTTATATCC
>CAZBDF010000109.1:0-11669 GCA_964490385.1 uncultured Lentimicrobiaceae bacterium
CCAAGCTTAAGCATTTTTTCTAACTTAGCCTCCCGTAAGGGTTTAGTTCAACAGCGGGTATGTGCTGGAAACAGGCCTATGGTATCATGTTGCGGCCGTATTTAGCGGTGGCAACAGTACGCTTTATGTTAACGGGGTTGAAGTAGGTTCATCATCTTCATGCCCAAACCTGGCATCAGGTTCTGATTTTTATACTGTTGCCAGAGGAACTTTTGGTTCAACAGTATATTTTAACGGCAAGATAGATGAGGTGAGAATTTGGAATGATGTACGGACCCAGACTGAATTAAGAAAAAACATGTTTACTGAATTGTCCAACCCTGCCTCTGAAACTGATCTTGCTGTATATTTCAGTTCTAATGAAACTTCAGGTACAACATTGAACGATTCAAAAGGATCGAACCATGGCACACTCACCAATATGGCCGGCACTGAATGGACAACTTCGTCTGCATTCTTTGGCCCAAAAAAATGTCTGGATTTTGATGGATCGGATGATTTTGTTACATCATCAACAATTGCCACTATTTCTACAAAAACAATTTGTGCTTGGGTTAAATTGGATAATACTACGCAAGGCGGAGGAGCAGTAGTTTCCATTGAAAATAATGATGTGACTAACGAATTTGACGCAATCGTTTATAATGAAACCGGTGAAGGATGGGGATTTGGAAGTGGTTTTTGGAATAGAACATCATGGTCAAATATAAACGAAACTAGCACGGAGTGGATACATATTGCTGCTACCTATGCGGATAACGATTATAAATTGTATAGAAATGGAGTTATAATCCTCACACATGATGAGGATGCTGTTTACACTTTTAACAATAATCCAAGAATTGCAATTGGAAAACGACACACAAAATACAGCGGAAGCGAATATCATCTAGAAGCTCAAATTGACGACGTTCAGGTTTGGAACACTGTAAAGACAGCGGACGAAATCCGGGAATTGATGTACACGACCCTCACCGGCAATGAAGGTGGCCTGGTAACATATTATACTTTTGATAATACGGCAGGAACTACCCTGCAGGATTTTACTGGTAATTATGATGGAACATTAACATCTATGGATCCAGCTACTGACTGGGTTTCATCATCAGCGTTTAATATTTGGATGGATGTAAATAATACCAACTGGAATACTGGCAGCAACTGGAGCCGTGGAAATGTACCTACATCCACATCGAATGTGGGGATATTCAACTGGGGTGGCAATAATCCCATTATCCCAACAGGGCAAACTACTCTTCAAAATCTTTTTATAGGCACAGGCGTATCAATGAATCTCTCCGCTGGTGAGAGCTTAAGCATCAACGAAAGTTTACTTACCTATGGAACTTTTTCAGTAGCCTCATCCGGCATGGGAGCATCCGGCACCGGATCATTGATTATTGGCAGAGCAGCTATTGGCGACATCACCTTCCAGCGTTACGTGGATGTGATCGCCAAGGCCGACAAATGGCACTACGTAAGTTCCCCGGTTTCGTCACAGGAAATAAGCACAACATGGTTAGACGACAACTTAATTACAAGCACGCCTGATTATCAGTTTTACAGGTATGACGAATTATACAACTACTGGATAAAATTTGGATCAACAGGAAGTCCTGTTGCATTTGGAGATGAAAGCTTTGTAGATGCCCGGGGCTATCTTTTGACAAGATCTTCAGCCGGACCACTATCTTTCACAGGTGAGGTGAGAACCGGAGATATTACTTACACGGCCACCTACACTGTAGATGAAGGAACGGGCAACAATCTCGTGGGCAATCCATTTACAAGCTTTTTAAATGCCACATCAGTTGCACATGCCAGCAACAACTTCCTCACCGCAAATGCAGCTCTACTTGATGACAGCTTTGAGGCTCTCTATATTTGGGACGAGGCTAGTGGTTATGATGGTTCAAACCAGGATTACAAAGTTATTAGTAACGTCCCAATATCAGTAGGGAATACTGTCATTAACCAGGATTATATTGCCCCGGGACAGGCTTTTATGGTAAAGGTAAATTCCCCGGGCGGAAACCTGCTATTCAATGAAAACATGCAATCTCACACAGGCGCAGCTTTTTACAAAGATCAAAAAGAAACCTGGCCCTCGCTTGAAATAAAAATTCAAAATGCAAATCTGGTAAATTACACAAGCATAGCTTTTAATGAAAATATGACACCCGGCCTCGATCCATCCTACGATGCTGCCAAGATCAAAGGAAATCCGGAAATAGCACTTTATACACGCCTGGTTGAAGACAATGGTCATGACTTCGCCTTGCAGGCATTGAATTTCCAGAATATCGAAGAACAGATAATCCCTGTTGGTGTGGATATATCTGAAGCAGCAGTATTTGAGTTTTCGGCTGTACAGGAAAAACTCAACAATTACAACATCCTGTTGGAAGACTGGGAGGAAAATGTTTTCACAGACTTGCAACGAGACAGCTACCATGCTGAAATAAGCAAAAGCGGGACAGGGCGGTTTTACCTGCATTTTAAGGATGCCACGGCCATAGGTGAGAGTTCGCAACATTACAAAATACAGATCTACGCGTCCAATAAGCAAATCACTATTACAGGCAGTGATAAAGGAAATGTGACAATTTCGGATGTGATGGGAAGAATAGTATTAAAGGAAAACATCAGCGGAAGCGGCCTTGCAACTATTCAGGTAAATTTGAAAACAGGAATACATTTAGTTACTGTTCAAAGTGGAAATGAGATAGTAACGAAAAATGTTTTTATAAAATAATAATAACAAGCAGCAGTGGCAGTGGAGCATGCTCCACTGCCCTGTCAGAGTTTAAATGAATAACAATATCACACAAATGTAAGCTTCATTCGCGCATTCGTGGCTTTTTTGTTCAAGTCATATCGCTTTTTCATTTATATTTGGGCAGCGATAATTTGTCACTTTTTTGAATTTAACCTACAAAAAACGCTCAAATGAAAAAACTAACGCTTTTGGCCTTTGCTTTTTATGTAATGACATTCTCCTCAGCTCAAGCTCAGGAAATCCAAAAACAAGATGCACTGACTGTTGCAGAAACATTTTTAAATACCCGGACTAACCCTGCTGAAATCCTATCTATTGAAAGGTTTTATGATAAAAAAAGCTGCCTTGCCTGGATTATAAACCTTGAACCTCCGGGGTTTTTAATTATTTCCCCAAGCGAACAACTCAGGCCAGTTTTGGCTTACTCATTCGAAAGCCCTTGGATAACCGGCGGTGAAGAGGAACAAATTTTTCTTACACTGATGAAAGTTGACCTTCGAAGCAAACTCGATTATCCGAATCAGTCGTTCGCTTACAAACAAAAATGTATTGACGAATGGGACAGTTATCGTAATGCAACTTTTAAAGATTATCGATTAGAGCAGTGGCCTCCCGAAGGAACCACGCCCACCGGTGGCTGGCTTTTCACAAATTGGACACAGGGATCACCCTACAACAGTATGTGCCCGATAGACCCAAACACACATCAACGTTGCCTGGCAGGTTGTCCGGCTACGGCAATGTCGCAGGTGTTAAATTGCATAATCGAAATTAACAATACCCGCTTTGATGAAGGTGACGACTATTACCATAGCTACGGTGCAGGCAACCAATATTGGATAGATGATGATTGGGAGGAATACGGATTTCCTTGTTTTGATACACTCAACGCTTACCTTGATCTTGTCGAGGAAAATTACCTGGGCAACAAACCACTTTCAAATGATGAAATTGCTGCGCTGACCTTTGCCTGTGGAACTGCCCTGAAACAGGTTTATACTTCATCCATCTCCGGCACCTTTGGTATCGAACAGGCGAGGGATGCTTTCCAGCGATTTGGGTTTACCGAATCCAGGTTGGTCTATTCGTCCGACACCTTGCTCAATCGCGACCTTGCCGAAAACATCAAGGAAGGCAATCCTGCCCAACTCGGCCTGATAGACCCACCACACACCGTGGGACACAATGTGGTTGTGGACGGCTACAATAGCGATGAGTTTTATCATTTCAATTTTGGATGGGGTGGCAACTCCAACGGCTGGTACACCATGCCCCCAGCTACAGCCCCATACAACCTGACGGTGATTGAAGGGATAGTGCTGGATATCCGGGGCAACAATCCACATGTTTCGGTAAATGAAATAAGTATTGCGGAAAAAAGAATCAGCGTTTATATTAGCGAGGGTAATTTATTAACGGTTGTAAATAATTCTAATAAAGCAATAAATCCAGCAATAAATCTGTACGACGGACTTGGAAGGCTTTTAACCCATACATCAGCCAGCCTCCCTGCAAAAGGTAGCAAAGTTCAAATTTCTTTGCCTTCAACATACTATGGATTGCTTGTTGCACAGGTAGTTTACGACGCTAATTTATCGGAAACTTTTAAGTTTATAAAAACCAGGTAAGGAATCCGTTTTTACTTTCCGTAAACAATTTCCGCTTTCATTCGTTTCTATGGAGATGAAATTCTCTGAACTGCAGAAAATAATTTCCGTATTTACCCTGGCAACGCTGTTAATCTTAACAGTTTCGCTATCGGCCCAAACACCGCATCCCATCCTGAGGTATTTTACTGGGAGTGTAATTGACGACCAAGTGAGATTGAGTTGGGTGGTTTATGGGGGCAGCACCTGTAATGGGATCATCATCGAACGTTCAATTGACGGGGCAGCCTTTAAAGCCATTGGCGATATTGCCGGAATTTGTGGATCACCGGACACGGACATCCCATACGTTTTTTTGGATGAAACCCCGGTTTCAAACCAGGTGAATTATTACAGGCTCGAATTGGGCAGCCAGGGTTATTCCACCCCGATCGCCATTAATTTTGTCCCACTCAACAACGAGGGATACAACCTAAGGATGAGCAGTGGTGGTGGATCAGTGAATATTTTCTTTTCGAACGAGAATAGGGAAGTGGCAAATGTAGGCCTGTTTGATGTGATGGGCAGAAGCATCTCCCAATCCTCCACACAGGAATCATACATCAACATTCCGCTCAATTCTTCACCGGCTGGCATATACATTTTTCGCATCCTGGTTGATGGAAGCCAGGTTTCAGGGAAATTCTTTTCACCGAAGTAAGTTGGCAGATCGCAGCCGGCAGTCTTCAGTGCAGTGAGGAAAACTAGTATCCAACTTCGTGCCAGCAGGACCAGAATTTACCCGCCATCCAACCTTTTCTTTCCGTTGATAGCCGTTCGAAGTTTGATGGTATTTTTATAATCAACCTGACCATAAAAAATAATGATTTTTAAAAGTCAAGATTGAATTAGTGCATTCGATAATCATTCGTGCATTAGTGGCTAAAAAAAGCCAGCCACGAATTCACAAATTGAAACTACGAATTCACGAATTGAAATTATTACCGTAATATAGAATTATCGCATTGTTAATAGACGTTTCAAGGTTCGCCAGCTGGAGAACGCTTGAAAGTCAGAGGCTTGACCTTGGAACGTGCGGAGCACTTTCAAGTGTCAAAACATGGATGACTTAACCCTGGAGTGAAATCTTAAAAACAGGGCCGCCATCCCCTCGTACCTCGGGGCTTGCATCCCTTCACAAAACTTCGAACTCGATTTTGTCACTACAATATTTTTTCACTTCCTAACATCTGTCCCCGCAATAGCGGGATTTCGCTTCACTCAACTTCTGTCATCCGTCATCTGTCATCCGTCATCTGTCATCCGTCATCTGTCATCCAAAATATGTTTCAACCACCAGCACTTTTCTTCCATCGAATTCGTTTATCTTTGCAAAAAAAATAAGCAGTATGGCCAGTGATATAAACCGCGCAAAAGATGACACACAAGTGAGGATAGGAATTACCCATGGTGACATCAATGGGATTGGATACGAAATCATCATCAAATCGCTCATCGATAACCAGATCATCGACCTGATTACCCCGGTAGTATTTGGTATTTCAAAAGTTGCTTCCTACCACAGGAAAACACTTAATCTTCAGGATTTCAATTTTAACCTGATAAAAAGGGTTGACACGGCAAATCCCAAGCGTCCGAATATTGTGAATATTTACGACAGGGAAGTGAAGATAGACCTGGGCACCTTAACCCCAATTGCCGGCGAAATGGCACATCTGGCACTCAAAGCAGCCCTCAGTTCACTGGATCATGGTGAAATTGATGCCATCGTTACCGCCCCCATCAACAAGAAAAATATCCAATCGAAAGAATTTAACTTTCCGGGCCATACCGAATTTTTTGCTGATAGGTATGATGTTAACGATTATTTGATGCTGATGGTTAGCAACGACCTGAAGATTGGGGTAATTACAGGCCATATACCAATTAAGGAAGTATCCGCTGCCCTAAATGAAGATTTGGTTACACGTAAAATAAAGATTATGCACGATTCGCTCAGGCGTGATTTTGCCATTCAAAAACCAAAAATTGCTGTGCTTGGACTTAACCCACATGCCGGCGACAACGGATTGTTGGGGTCTGAAGAACAGGAAATACTTATACCTGTTATCAATAAAGCTCAGGAAGATAATATGCTGGTGTATGGCCCCTACCCTGCCGATGGTTTTTTTGGCACACCCAACTACAAGCAATTTGATGGCATTTTGGCAATTTATCATGACCAGGGAATGGTTCCCTTTAAAACTTTGGCTTTCGAAAGTGGCGTGAATTATACCGCCGGCTTACCGATCATACGTACTTCACCTGCCCACGGCACTGCTTTTGATATAGCCGGCAAGGATGAAGCTGACGCCAGCTCAATGCGTGCAGCAATTTACCTTGCATGTGATATTTTTAGAAACCGTACCGATTATGATGAGATGAACGCCAATCCCCTTCAATCGAATAAAAAGGAGGGTTCCCGCTATGACAACGGAAACCACGTTGTTTAGCCAGAAATGGAGCAGACAGCCATTTCATCAAGTAGCAAACTAACATCCAATCATGTCCAATTACAGGTTCAGAATTTCAGAGATTAACGAAATAGTTAAAGGTGAACTTATGTCGGGCATGAAAGCTGATGCTTTAATCAATGACATTCTCATCGATAGCCGTCGCCTTTTCAAAGTGGAAAACACCCTGTTTTTTGCACTAAAAAGCAAACGCAATGATGGTCATCGCTACGTGGGTGAACTTTATCAAAAAGGCCTGAGAAACTTTGTGGTTTCTAACCCCGATTTAGATATTTCCATTTTCCCGGATGCTAATTTCATTCTCGTTGATAAAACACTTGATGCATTGCAATTGCTTGCCACTGCCTACCGCGAAAAGTTCAACATTCCTGTAATAGGCGTTACAGGCAGCAATGGCAAAACTATCGTGAAGGAGTGGTTGTACCAGCTGCTGTCAGTAGATCAACGGGTGATTAGAAGCCCGAAGAGTTACAATTCGCAAATTGGTGTTCCACTGTCAGTTTGGCAAATGGACAGGGACTATGAAATTGCGATCTTTGAAACAGGTATTTCTGAGCCTGAAGAGATGAACAGGTTGCAACAGATCATTCAGCCAGGCATCGGTATTTTTACCAATATCGGCGAAGCACACAATGAAAACTTCATAAATAAGATTCAGAAAATCGGGGAGAAACTAAAACTTTTTACAAAGGTTGAAACCTTGATTTATTGTTCCGATCATGCCGAAATCCAGGAAGTAATCATCAAGTCGCAAATACTTGATGGCAGAAAACCTTTCAGATGGAGCAGAAAACAAGAGGCTGACTTGCGCATAAAAGCAATCACCAAATCCGGAAAAGACCAATCGGTGATTGAGGCACTTTATTGCGAAAAACAAATTTCAATTAGCATCCCTTTTATTGATGAGGCTTCCATAGAAAATGCCATACATTGTTGGGCTACGATGCTCTACCTCGGATACGGTCAGAATATAATCGCCGAAAGGATGCTTGCCCTCAACCCCATTGCCATGCGGCTGGAGTTAAAAGAAGGCATCAATAATTGCACAGTAATCAACGACAGTTATAATTCTGATATCAATTCACTGGCTATTGCCCTTGACTTCCTCAATCAGCAAACCCAACAAAAGAACAAGACCCTGATCCTCTCGGACATCCTTCAAAGTGGAAAAAGTGACGTATATCTTTATGGTAAAATTTCTGATTTGATTGAACAAAAGGATATCAAAAGGCTGATAGGCATTGGCCCTGCCATTTCGAAACAAGCTGAGCAATTCAACATTGAAAAGAAATTTTATAAATCAACTGACGATTTCCTTCGGGCATTTTCGTTTACAGGTTTCCAAAATGAAGCTATTTTACTTAAAGGTGCACGTGTATTTGAGTTTGAGCACATTGGGAAGGCCCTGCAACAAAAAGCCCATGAAACAGTATTTGAGATCAACCTCAATGCCCTCGTTAATAACCTAAATTACTACCGATCGGAGATCAAGCCTGAAACAAAATTGATGGCCATGGTCAAAGCCAGTTCCTATGGCAATGGAAGCTTTGAAATTGCCAATGCCCTGCAATTTCATAAGGTTGATTACCTTGCTGTGGCTTATGCCGATGAGGGCATTGAATTGCGCAAAGCCGGCATCACCCTTCCCATAATGGTGATGAACCCTGATGAGGAGAGTTTTGACGGTATTATTGCCCACAACCTTGAACCTGAGATTTACAATTTCAGGGTACTCAAAATGCTTGAAAAAGCCATCCGGCGGAACATCATCCCCCGCAACAAACCGGTAAAACTTCACCTGAAAATAGATACAGGAATGCACCGGCTTGGCTTTGAAGAAAAGGATATTGACGTATTGATTGAAAAAATCAAAGCCAATACCAGGTTGTATGTCCAGAGTATATTCACACACCTGGCTGCCAGCGACGACCCTGCACAAAAACAATTTAGTGAAACTCAAATCAACAGCTTCATAAGCATCAGCGGTGCAATATCCCGGAAATTTGATTACAAAATTTTACGACATGTCCTCAATACGGCCGGCATCACTGCTTTCCCACATGCACAATTTGATATGGTGCGGCTTGGTATCGGTATGTATGGCATCTCACCTGATGAAAAAGACCAGCACCTACTCGAAAATGTGAGTACTATGAAATCGACCATTTCACAGATAAAAATAATTGAAAAGGGAAATACAATTGGTTACGGCAGATCGGGCATAGCCGGGCATGACATGAAACTTGCTACCATCGCCATTGGTTATGCTGATGGCTTAAGCAGGCAATTGGGGAATGGAAAAGGACACCTGCTGGTTGACGGAAAACTAGTTCCGGTGATAGGCAATGTGTGTATGGACATGTGTATGATTGATATCACAGGCTTAGATGTAAAAGAAGGCGATGAGGTGATTATATTTGGCAAAGAAAGAAGTATCTATCAACTTGCCGAAGAAATGGGTACAATTCCGTATGAAGTGCTTACCGGAATTTCGAAACGGGTGAAGCGGGTTTATTTTCAGGAGTAAATATGTTTGCTTAATTAATAACATCATGGATTTAACAAATTATGATAAAAATAAGTTTTTCAAAAAGGTAGCTGAACTGCTGAAAGAGGCCAGAAGGAAAGTTATTAGCAGTATTAATAAAACCATGGTCATTACCTATTTTGAGATAGGGAAAATGATAGTCATAGAAGAACAAGGTGGTGAAAAAAGAGCTGAGTATGGCAAGCAAGTTATAAATGAACTTTCGAGCCGTCTTACAAATGAATTTGGGAAGGGTTTTTCTCAAAGAAACCTGGAGCAAATGAGGCAGTTTTACCTTATTTACTCAAATGCGCAGACACTGTCTGCGGAATTTATACTGAGTTGGTCTCATTACCTAAGGTTAATGAGGATTGAAGATGAGGAAGAACGGCGATTTTATGAAATTGAGGCTGCTGCAAACAATTGGAGTTTAAGAGAGTTGCGAAGACAGTTTGATTCTGCGCTCTACCAACGGCTGGTATTGAGCAAGAACAAGGATAAAGTTAAACAACTATCGATTAGTGGACAAATTATAGAAAACCCCAGAGACTCCCTGAAAGACCCATATATCCTTGAATTCGTTGGCTTACCTGAAAAAAGCAATTATTCGGAAAGCGAACTTGAACAAGAACTTATTGATAAGCTTGAACATTTTTTATTAGAGCTAGGAAAAGGCTTTACCTTTGTGGGAAGACAGGTAAGATTTACGTTTAATGATAGACACTATCGGATAGATCTGGTTTTCTATAACAGATTATTACAATGCTTTGTATTAATTGACTTAAAAATTGGGGAAATTTCTCACGAAGATTTAGGGAAAATACAAATGTATGTGAATTATTACGACAGAAATGTGAAGCTTCAGTATGAAAATAAAACCATAGGGATAGTACTTTGCAGGGAAAAAAATGACACATTGGTTGAAATTACATTGCCTGAAGATAATGACCAGATTTTTGCTAGCAAGTATCAAACTGTTTTGCCCAGTAAAGAAGAATTAAAATGGTTAATTGAAAACAGAGATTAAGCGATAAACTTTACAATTGTGTCACCTTATGAAAAACAATCTCCTAAGTATCATCATCCCGGCCTATAACGAGGAAAAGTTTATTGCAATAATTCTTGAAAAAGTACTTGCCGTAAAGTTGGATTACAATTACGAAAGAGAAATCCTGATTGTTGATGATGCCTCTTCTGATCAGACCAAAGAAATCGTGATTGAATTCATAAAAACCCACCAACAAGAAGAGATCAGCCTGATTAGCCAGCCATACAACATGGGAAAAGGAGCTGCCATTCATCAGGGTATCAAAGAAGCATCGGGTGATTACATCATCATTCAGGATGCCGACCTCGAATACGACCCCCGCGAGTACAACTTATTGCTTAAACCTGTCGCTGAAGCCCAGGCTGATGTGGTGTATGGCTCGCGTTTTACAGGTCATCAACCACACCGAATATTGTTTTTCTGGCACTCCATCGGAAACAAATTCCTCACCTTCCTGTCGAATATGTTCACCAACCTCAATCTCACCGACATGGAAACCTGTTACAAACTCTTCCGGTCGGATATCATTAAAAACATCAAGCTCAAAGAAAACCATTTTGGCTTCGAGCCCGAGGTAACTGCAAAAATATCGCGCATACCGGGCATCCGCATTTATGAAGTTGGCATTTCATACTATGGCCGCACTTACGACGAAGGCAAAAAGATCAATTGGCAAGATGGCATGAGGGCAATTTATTGTATTTTTAAATATAATATATTTTCGAGGTAGGGAAGTCGATAGTCAGCAGTAGGCAGTTTCTCAGTGTTCAGTTATTTTTTTGAATCTTGAATATCGAACACCGAACGCTGAATCTTGAAGTTAAGAGAAATAAAAAAAATGAGATAAAACTTATTCTAAATTCACTAATAGTTCTTCCTTCATTTCGATCCCGCACTTGCGGGATTCGAGATTCGAGATTTTCTTACGTGAACTGAGATAGAAAGAATATCTGGCCAAAAAAAACAACAATCTTACGAATAAGACACACCCACAATCATTCAACAGGAATCATCCATCACCTGTCATCCGTCACCTATCATCCGTATTCAGGGCTGCCATCCCCTCTTACCTCGGGGCTTGCCTGCCTCGCCGAATGAACACCGATTACCATTCACCGATCACCGATCACCGATCACCTGTCACCCATCACCCGTGCCGAGGCAAAGCCTCGTGCATGCTCGAGCATAGCTCGGC
>CAZBDF010000110.1:0-11644 GCA_964490385.1 uncultured Lentimicrobiaceae bacterium
TGCCCTGCAAAGCCACCAGCTTGACAAGATCATCGTGCAGATGAACAATAGCGATTACCTGAGTGAAACCGCTACCATCATCAACCGCATGTTGCTACGCAGGCACAACAACAAAAAAGATTTCGAGGTGAAAGTGCCCGAGTTGTTGCTAAAGCAGGAACAACGCACCAAAGACATTTTCAATATCGTGTTGGGTGCCATCGCCAGCATTTCGCTTATCGTGGGTGGCATTGGCATCATGAACATTATGTTGGCTTCGGTGATGGAACGTATCCGTGAAATTGGCGTTCGAATGGCCATAGGTGCAAGGCGAAGCGATATTGTTTTTCAATTTATTGCCGAGGCTACCATTATCAGTGTTTCCGGTGGTTTTATCGGGATTGTACTTGGAGTAGTGCTGGCACGCCTGATTATGCAGTTTGCTGATATTTTAACCATTGTTTCCCCTATGTCGATTTTTATTTCATTCGGGGTTTCGGCCACGGTGGGAATTGTTTTTGGCTTGATGCCCGCCCGGAAAGCTTCACGACAGGATCCGGTTACTTCGTTGAGGCATGATTAAAAAAATTTAGATTTATGTGTTAGTTTCTTAGTACAATGAAAAATGAACTAATTATATATCAACCTGATGAAATTTCTACCAGGATAGAGGTAAGAATAGAAGAGGAAACTGTTTGGCTAAACCGGCAGCAGTTATCTGTTTTGTTTGATAGAGATGTTAAAACAATTGGTAAACACATTGCCAATGTTTTGAAAGAAGAACTGAAAGGGATTTCAGTTGTCGCAAATTTTGCGACAACTGCTTCTGACGGTAAAGTATATCAGGTTGAATACTTTAGCCTCGACATGATAATTTCTGTTGGATATCGTGTCAAATCACAACGGGGTATCCTATTCCGCATTTGGGCAAATAAGGTGTTAAAAGAGTATCTGCTTAAAGGTTATGCTGTTAATCAACGTATTGATAAAATTGAAGGTGATGTGTATCATTTAAAGAAGAAAGTCAATGAATTCGATTTACAGATTAAAACCAGTCTGCCGCCTAATGAAGGTATATTTTTCAACGGCCAGGTTTTTGACGCTTATTTGTTTGTGACCAAGCTCATCAAAACAGCGAAATCCTCCATTGTTTTAATCGACAACTATGTGGACGAGACAGTTCTATCTATGCTAATGAAGCGAGAAAAAGGGGTGCATGCTACAATTTTTTCATCCAATCAAAACAGGCAATTTAAGCTCGATCTCCAAAAACATAATCAGCAATATCCTGAGGTTAAATTTGAGATATTTAAGAAGTCACACGATCGGTTTTTGATATTAGATGAGGAAACTGTTTTTCATATTGGGGCATCATTAAAGGATCTTGGAAAAAAGTGGTTTGCTTTCTCGCAAATAGAGTTCAATGCAAAAAAAATGATTGAGGCCTTAGAGCTTTGATTCAATAATTCCTAAAAAATATTGGTATGCATAATCATAAGTCTATTATTATTCTTTTAAGCCTAATAATTTGTGGATATAGTGCCGACAGCCAAACCCTCTCAAAACAATACACCCTTGAGCAGGTTATTGATATTGCACAGGACCAATCGCCGGATGCTTTATCAGCAAAAAATAAGTTTTTGAGAAGCTTTTGGGAATTTCGGACTTCCAAAGCATTGCTACTCCCCAAGTTGAGCCTTGATGCTGTTGCACCTAATATAAGTAGCCCTACAATTATTAAAGTAACCCAACCTGATGGCACGGATGCATTTAGGGAAGTCTATCAGGCAAATACATCAGCAAATTTATCATTGAGCAAAAATATTGGTTTTACGGGAGGAAACATATATTTATCATCAGGTCTCGAACGAATTGATTATCTAAATACCGACTCTTCATCATGGTATAGCAATCCATTGACTATTGGATATCAACAAAACATTTTCACATTCAATCCTTACAAATGGTCAAAAAAAATTGATCCAATAAAATACAATGAAGCAAAGAAAAAGTATCTCGAAAATGTTGAGCAAATCTCAATTACAGCCAGCAATTACTTTTTTAACTTTTTGGTTTCACAGATACAGAAAAAGATAGCCGATCAAAAATATGCTAATTACGACACGCTTTATAAAATTGCCATAGGCCGCTATAACCTGGGGAAGATACCCGAGAATGACCTTTTGCAGTTGGAGTTGCAACTGCTTCGCGCTGAGTCGGAGGTAGAAACCAACAATATTAATTTTGAAGACAGGATGTCCAGGCTTAAATCATATTTACGCTTACAGGATGACCAGGATATTGAGCTTATTCCACCTGTTAAAGATATCGACTTTTTTGATATTCCTGTGGACGAAGCTGTTGCCAAAGCCATCGAAAATAATTCACTCAGCCTTGGATTTGAGCGCAGGTTGTTAGAGGCAGACATGGGCGTTAACTATGCTAAACGTACGGATAGGTTTGAAGCAAGCCTGTTTGCTCAATACGGATTGACGCAACAAGGGGAGCAGTTTAGCGAATCCTACCAGAATCCTCAACAATCCCAGCAGTTGAGTTTTGGAATACATGTGCCCATTCTTGATTGGGGACTGGCCAAGGGAAATATAAAAATTGCTGAATCAGAGCGCGAGATCACCAGGACTGCTGTGGAACAAGAACAGATCGACTTTACACAAAGTATTTATCTTGAGGTGATGTACTTTAAAATGCAGCCCCGCCAACTCCAAATCGCTGCCAAAGCTGATACTGTGGCGCAAAAAGGTTACGTAGTATCGAAACAGAGGTATATGATTGATAAAATTAGCATTACCGACCTTAATGTTGCGCAGGTTGATAAGGACAACTCAACAATTAGTTTTATCAAATCATTGCAGGATTATTGGGTCAATTACTACCGCTTGAGACAACTCACCCTCTACGATTTTAAAAACAACAAGGATATTAGTATTGATTTTGATAAGATCCGGTAGCTTGATTTGGTAATTTGGTGATGTGGGAATTTGGTAATTAGCCATTGGGTGGGAGTTTGGAATGACCCTAATCGATATTTGAAAGTTCCTTAGGGAATATTTGTTATTTTTGTAATTATAATTTTTTTATTGAGAAATAGAAATAATCCAAAATGAGAATCGCAATCTCAAAAAATAATGTCCCGATTAGATTAACCGAAGAGCGATGGCATCACATTTCGACTGGGCATCCAGAAATTGCAAATTATTACTTTGAAATATTAGAAACAATTGATAATCCAAATGTTATTTACCAAGGTAATTCAGGCGGTTTAATTGCAGTTAGTTTTAAACTTGAACACACTGCCAAGTTTATTGTTGTAATCTATAAAGAGATTGGTTTGGTGGATGGTTTTGTAATAACCGCTTACCTCTCAAACAAAGAACAAAAATTTAACAAAAAGAAAGTATTATGGAAATAATAGTTGAGAAGGATATTAAATCGGTATTGCCATATTTCATGAAGCATAAAAATGTATGGTCAAATTATGATCAGGAAGCAGACATTTTATACATGCATTTTAAAAAACCCAATCATGCCGACCATTCTGAAATGACGGAAGATGAGATCATAATCCGTTACGAGAAAGATGAGGTTGTAGGCTTAACTGTTTTGAATGCAAGCAAAAGATAAAGTGGGGATTTCATTACATTGCAGCATTATTTGGCAAGGACTTTATGTTCTCATAAAAACTTCGAATTAGTTTCGCTGCAAATTCGTTTACATTTATGTTTTCTTTTCTTATCCAGTCAGCTATTTCCTTGTCCAGAGGAATGTCTGCATTTATGGCCCATTTTATTTTTCCTTCCAGAATATCTTCATCTGTAATTTTCGATATATCGGAAAAATCAGTGGCTTTATCATCATATTCAATTATATCTTCCGGAACTTCAATTCCACTCTTTCCTAACATGATAGCATCATTAACTTTCACTTTTTCATTTTTGAACCTAACTTTATAGTGAGGCATATATTCATTTGCACTGATAAGATTTAATGCCTCTTTTACTGAAATATAGTCTTCTTTCATGACTTTTTACTTTTATAGTTTAAATAATATTCCCTTTCGTTTTTGCTTGCCAATCGGGCAGATATTATCCTAAAATTACTTTCCCTTTGAGTATAGACAACCACAATTATTGCATTAAACATTTTTCCAATTAAAATGTATCTAATCTCACCATAGTCCCTTCTGTTATCAATTGAATGAAGTCTGTTTTTATCAACAAATACTTGTTTTGTATCATTGAATTCAATCCCGTGTTTTTCGAGGTTTGATAAATTATTATTTTCATCCCATTCAAAATCCATAACATCATACAATTAACGTACCTACAGAGCAAAGATACTAAAAATGATAATTCTATTGCTTTATAAACTTTCTTACTGCCAACCCACTATCGGTAGGAGTTTGGATAAAATATATCCCTGTTGCAAACTCAGATATATCAATGGTTGTGTGCTGATGGTTTAAGGTGCTAGAATAAACTTCAACCCCATTAACATTAAAAATCCTGAATGGGCAAACTTCCGTAAACCCATGGATATTTACGATTAGTTGATCCATAGCCGGATTTGGATAAAGCGATAATGCCACTGAATTCTTCACTTCTTCAACGCCTACCGGCAAACCGGGATTATACACCGATTGATCAAGCAGCCAGCCATCAGGGTCTATTGTAATGTCAACCACTTCCGGAAGATTATAAATTTCAAAAGTTTGCACCTCATGATCATTCCAAACAGTAACAATAGTGTCGCTTCCGTCAAGCAGTTCCAATTCAAATTGCACCGGCATTTCAAAAAGTGGGCGCCAGCCATTTGCTCCCTGTGTTTGTTTTATCGATAGCAAAGCACTTTCAGTAAAAGGGTTGTATTCGTAATTATATTGGTACTTTGGATAGTATTCGTCGTAAACCCATTGATCAAAGAAAAACTCCAAATCCATTCCCGAAGTCGATTCCATAACTTCCTGAAGCTGTTCGGTGATGGCATTGCCATACATCAAATCAGGATCGGTGGCATAGTTTTTCACACCCTCAAAAAACAGTTCATCACCCAGCACTCCGCGCAGCATATGCAGCACATAGGCGCCCTTGCTATAAATAATCGGTTGAAAAACATTAAAAGTATCTTGGGCATTTTCAAGGTATAGTGTTCCACCATAAAAATACTGTTCATCGCCGATATAGTTTAAATAAGCCTGATGGCCATTTTGCGATTCGATGTATAGTGCTTCGGAGTAAGTTGCAAAACCCTCGTTCAACCAGCCGTGGTGCCAGTTGGCACAGGTGATCATATCGCCAAACCACATATGCCCCAATTCATGTACCGAAATCATAAACCAGTCTGTACTCATATTGTTGGTAATGGTGTTGGTTTGGTTTTCGATGGCACCGTAGTAGCCCAGTTCAGTCATGCCATACTTCTCTTCATGGAAGGGGTAAACACCAAATATATCCGAAAAGGCATCCAGTGCCAGGGGCATATCAGCTACTCCGTTCACCGAAGAGTTATAGGTTTCGTTAAAAACATAATAATCCAATGGGTACTGCTCACCATAATTACCGATATAAGTTTCATTGATGACCTCATAATTAGAAACCGCAGCCATCACATAATAAGTTACAATCGGGTAGCGGTGCCGCCATTTAAAAGTTTTTTTATCGCCAACAACCACAGTTTCTTCAAGCAAGCCATTCGAAATACCTTTCAGTTCGATGCCATTAATTTCGATATCAGGGATAGTAATATCAACATAAACCGAATCAGGCTTGTCCGTTGGGCCATCTTTGCAGGGATACCAATAATGCGCCAGATAAGGAGTAGATAAAGTGGCGATGATGGGTTCGTTATTTCCATGGGTTTCGTAGCGCCTGCCTTTATAGCCACCAGCAAGTTTTGGCACTCCCTGGTAGTAAATCGTTATTTCAATCAAATCCTCCGGGCCAAAAGTATCATCCAAACTGATCTGAATGATGTCGTCGCTGTGCTCAAATCCGGCAACCGGGCCGGCTATATTATCAATATTCATTGAACTATTTAGATCAAGATGGAGATGATCAAAATCTTCGATCAATGGTTGAAAAATACATTTTACCGTCCCAATCAGGTAAGGATCGTAAATGCCAATGTCGAGGCCAATATGATAAAACTTCACATCGATGGTTGTATCGGCATCGTCATTCTGGCTGGCTACAATAAAGTCCTGGAAGTTGTTCCATTCGTTTTGGTAGTGGTCGATCATGACCTGGCTTTTTTGGCTGAACAGGATTAAGGGAAGAATTGCGAAGATAAGTAGTACGCGTTGTTTCATAAGAAGTAAATTGGATACGAAAGTATTGAAAAAATAGGAAAGGTGGTGCTGAGACCTAACAGGTTTTTAAAACCTGTTAGGTCTTCTTAATAGAAGAAACACCCTTTTGTATTCAACTTCCTCAGCGACTTCAAGTCGCTAAGGAAGTTTTTCTTCGCGCCCTCCGCGTCCTCTGCGGTTTTATCTCCAAGGTATTAGCAGTTAATCTCCCCCACAAAATTTCCCTCCCTGTTTTTGCCCTAACAATCCAAAATATGTTTTACTTTTGCACGCTAAATCAAGGAGTAAGCCAATTTGGAAATTCGATGGTTTAGCGATTTGATAATTAAGACATTAAATGAGCTCAAATTTTAAAACAACATAAAAAAATATCAATAATGGAAAGAGACAGCCAGGTTTTTGACATCATCAAAAAGGAAAAAGAACGGCAAATGATGGGCATCGAATTGATTGCCT
Source organism: uncultured Lentimicrobiaceae bacterium (assembly GCA_964490385.1). Taxonomy (GTDB): domain Bacteria; phylum Bacteroidota; class Bacteroidia; order Bacteroidales; family 4484-276; genus 4484-276. The sequence continues at coordinate 6,761 of CAZBDF010000110.1, forward strand.
CCGAAAACTTTGTTAGCGACCAGGTGCTGGAAGCTATGGGTTCGGTTATGACCAACAAATATGCTGAAGGTTACCCCGGAAAAAGATACTACGGCGGCTGCGAGCAGGTGGACAAAACCGAGCAGCTGGCCATCGACCGTGCCAGCGAACTTTTCGATGCTGAATATGTAAACGTTCAGCCCCACTCTGGTGCGCAGGCCAACATGGCTGTTTTTCTTGCCTGCCTCAAGCCGGGCGATACTTTTATGGGTCTCGACCTTTCACATGGCGGACACCTTTCGCACGGCTCTGCAGTAAATTCCTCAGGGATTCTGTACAAACCGGTTGCCTATGAAGTGGGTAAAGAAACCGGTACCGTGGATTACGACCATATGGAAAAAATGGCGAAAAGCGAAAAACCGAAAATGATTATCGCCGGAGCTTCTGCCTATTCACGCGACTGGGACTATGAGCGCATGCGTGACATAGCCGACGAAGTGGGCGCCATCCTCATGGCAGATATTGCCCACCCTGCCGGGTTAATTGCCAAAGGTATCCTCAACGATCCCTTACCTTACTGCCACATCGTTACAACAACCACACACAAAACCCTTCGCGGGCCACGTGGTGGAATGATTATGATGGGCGAAGATTTTGAAAATCCATGGGGACTCGCTACCAAAAAAGGCGTAATAAAACCTATGTCGATGATATTGAACTCGGCTGTATTCCCCGGAGTTCAGGGTGGGCCTCTGGAGCACGTAATTGCATCGAAGGCTGTAGCTTATGGCGAAGCACTTACCGATGGATTTATGGAATATATCCTTCAGGTAAAGAAAAATGCCAATGTAATGGCCAAAGCATTCATGAATAAAGGTTACCACGTAATTTCTGGTGGCACCGACAACCATCTGATGCTTATCGACCTCAGGACAAAATTCCCGGATATCACCGGACGCCAGGTTGAAGACACCTTGGTTAGAGCCGACATTACCGTGAACAAAAACATGGTTCCGTTCGATAGCCGCAGCCCCTTCCAAACATCTGGTTTGCGTGTTGGAACTCCAGCCGTCACCACACGTGGCTTGAAAGAAGAACATATGCCGGTCATCGTTGAACTCATCGACAGGGTGATTAATAAACTGGATGATGAGAAAAATCTGATAGACGTAAAAGCTGAAGTAAATCAAATGATGAAAGATTTGCCACTGTTCGATTACTAATCGAGTATCTGAAAAATAATTCCAAAAAGCTGCTTCATTTTAATGAGGTGGCTTTTTTTCTTGGAGAGGGTAGAAGTTAGATGATAGAGGGGAGATGGTAGAACAAAGATATTTCAGCTTTACAAAAGAACCAAATTTTCGTTAAAACAAGCTTTGCCCACGTCGCTGATAATCGTTCGAAGTTGAGCGCAGTGAAATCCCGCCAATTCAGGGTTGGAGTTGTTAGATTGAAACTTCTGACAAAAAGAAAAATACGAGGCTATCTACAAATCGGCGGAAAAACTTCAAACTCGCAGTTGTCCTATCATGTTTTACTCCGTGCCAGTATTATTTCATTACCGACTACTGATCACCGATTACATAACTATATTTTCTACCATTCCATCATCCTACTTTCCACTTTTCCATCCTTCCACCCTTCCATTCTTCTCTTCCCTTCCAAAAAATTTGTACTTTTGAAGCAACTCAATTTAGCGAAAATTTATGAAAACAGTATATATCATTCGTCATGCCAAATCTTCGTGGGAGCATCCCCATTTAGGCGATCATGATCGCCCATTGATTGGTAAAGGTAAAAAGCGTACAAAACTTGTTGGCCAGTTTCTGGTACGGAATAAAATTTCTGTTGACCAGATTATTTCAAGCAGTGCCGTAAGGGCTTACGAAACGGCCAAAATCGTTGCAAGATCAATCGGTTATCCTGCGGAAGATATTCAAGTTGACCGGGGGATATATCACACTGATGTTGATAGTTTGGTGAATGGCTTGTATGGTTTATCCAACGACATCCAATCGGTAATGTTTTTTGGCCACAACCCAACGTTTACCTACTTCGCAAACGAGTGGCTTGACGAGAAGATAGACTGGCTCCCAACATCTGCTGTAGCAGCCATCATCTTTGATACTAATAATTGGAAAGACCTGGCTGCCGCTACATTTGAGACTAAATTTTTTGTAACACCCCGAATGCTAAAGACATGAACGACTAATAAAAGCATGACCAGTTGTTAAAGGATAAGAGTTAAATAGATATGAAAAATCAGGAACATGGCAAAACTTAAGGACCATTTGGTTAATCGCGAAATAAGCTGGTTGCAGTTTAACGGAAGAGTGTTGCAGGAAGCCAGGGACGCAACTACACCGCTAATTGAAAGGCTGAAATTTCTCGGCATTTTCTCGAACAACCGCGACGAATTTTTTAGGGTCCGGGTGGCAACGCTTCGCCGCATGTTGAATGTTGAAAAACTTGACTATAAGATCAAAACTTCACCAAAGGAAATTTTAGATGAGCTGATTGAGATTGTTTCGGACCAGGAGAAGGTATTTACCCAAACTTTTGAAGAGATCATTCCCTTGTTGGCTGAAGAAAATGTTCACATCATCAACGAAAAACAGTTGAGCAATGATCAGGGGGAATTCATTACCGGGTATTTTCATGAATATGTCAGGCCTCATTTATTTCCCATCATGCTCGACCCCATGCGGGACACTATCAGCCTCGAAGACAAATCTATCTATCTGGCCGTACACCTCAAAGCAAGCCATGATTCCGTCAAAGAGGGTTTTGCCATTGTGGAAGTGCCAAGTTCGCAGGTTTCGAGGTTTTTGATTTTGCCCGAAGAAAATGGCAAAACTTTCATCATGATGCTTGAAGACGTGATCCGTTATTGCCTGCAGTATGTTTTTTCAATTTTTGGATGGGATACTTACGAAGCCTACACCATAAAAATAACCCGTGATGCCGAACTGGATATTGACAATGATGTGCAGAAAAGTTTTTTGGAGATCATGAGCGAAAGCATCAAACAACGCGAATCGGGATTGCCGGTCAGGTTTGTTTATGATAATGCTATACCCAAGCATTTTTTGAAACTGATACGCAAAAAACTGCAATTTTCGGAAGACGACCACCAGCGCGGTGGTGGCAGGTATCACAACTTTAAAGATTTTATGGGCTTCCCAAAAGTAGGGCCTAAAAAATTTGTTTACCCTTCAATGCCTCCCTTGCCACACAAAGATCTGCCGGTCAATAAAAGTATTTTCGATGTCATCCGTCAGAAGGATGTTATGCTGCATTATCCTTACCAGTCGTTTGAATATATTGTCGATTTTTTGCGTGAAGCTTCCATCGATCCGGATGTCCGTTCAATCAAAATGACTTTCTATCGTGCTGCCAGCAACTCTAATGCGATGAATGCACTGATGAACGCCGCCCGCAATGGGAAATCAGTTACCGTATTTCTGGAACTCCAGGCCCGTTTTGATGAACAAGCAAATATACATTGGGCCGAAGCTTTGCAAAAAACCGGGGTAAAAATATTGCCAACTATCCCAGGACTTAAAATTCACAGCAAACTGATCCTGATCCGTCGTAAAGAGAATATGGAAAATGTTTATTACGCGAACGTCAGTACCGGGAATTTCAACGAATCAACAGCAAAAGTTTATGCTGATGACAGCCTGCTAACATCAAACCAGGACATTGCATACGATGTTTATAAAGTATTCCAGCTTTTCGAATCCAGGTATTTTATACCGCGGTTTAAAGCCTTAATAGTTTCACCCTTCAATACCCGCAACTTTTTTATCCAGAATATCAACCGCGAAATCCGCAATGCAAAGCAAGGCAAAGAGGCTTGGACGATCATTAAATTAAACAGCCTTGTTGATAAAAAGATCACACGCAAGCTTTATGAAGCCAGTTGTGCCGGGGTAAAGATTAAGATTATTGCAAGAGGGATCTGTGTATTAATCCCCGGAATCAAAGATGTAAGCGAAAATATTGAAGCGTATAGTATCGTTGATCGTTTCCTGGAACATTCGAGGGTTTACATTTTTTGTAACGACGGAAACAATGAATACTTCACTTCGTCGGCTGACTGGATGCAACGCAACTTCGACCACCGTATCGAAGTTTCTACACCCATTTACGATAAGGAAATCCAGAAGGAACTGATGACGATGATTCAAATCCAATTGAAAGACAATAGTAAAGCCCGACTACTTAACACCGAAAATGTGAATGAATATAAAAGAACGGAATCGGAACAGAAAGTCAGGTCGCAGTTCGAGATTTATGATTTTTACAGAAAGCAGTATATTGAGAATAAGTAAGAAATTATGTTTTTATTTAGGTGGTACTGGAATGAGACAAATCTATCGGATAAGCAAGTTCAGTTGTGTCATTTAGCTTCGCTGTCATTAATTGTCATTTGCGCTTCGCGCGTTATTTTTTTGTATCTAATGACTATCAATGACCAATAATGATCATCAATGACATTTAATTGAAAAAAGATTTATTTTAGTAAAACTATTGATCACCTTAACTATTACGATTTAATTAAAAAATACAAATGATATTTGCTGCCATAGATATCGGCTCCAACGCCGTCCGCCTGCTGTTTGCCAATGCCTTCGACAAGGATGAACAAGTTCACGTTGAAAAAGCCACACTCATCAGGATTCCAATACGCCTGGGGAAGGATGTTTATAAAAACAATACCATTTCAAAAAAAAGGGGCAACAACCTGATAAAAACCCTCAAAGCTTTTAAGCTGTTAATTAATGTTTATAAACCCGAAGGTTATGTGGCCTGTGCCACTGCTGCCATGCGCGAAGCAACAAATGGGCCCGAGCTGCTGAAACAGATCAAAAAAGAAACAGGAATTGACGTACGGACAGT